>NZ_CFRCNA010000006.1:0-68036 GCF_986145555.1 Fannyhessea sp. | reverse complement strand
TGAAAAGCGTGAAGAAGAACTTGTTCAGATTATTAAAGAAGAAAAGCTGAAAGAACCTGAAACAAGAAAATTCATCGAGAACGCATTCCGTGATGGTGAAATTAAAACAACAGGTACGGACATAGATAGACTTATGCCTCCTATATCTCGTTTCGGTGGTGGCAATAGAGCTACTAAGAAGCAAGGTGTTATTGATAAGCTGAAATCATTCTTTGAGAAGTTCTTTGGTGTTGGTGGCTCATTCACTGCTGATGAACCGAATACTGTGAATTAAGCTGATGTTGTTTCGTATAAGTCATTGCTGATGGCAGCTGAAGATGCAGCAACTTATGCAACGAGGAAGGATGGTGAATAATATGGGAAGTATTGTTTTAGAATTGCAAAATGAAATTGTTTCATCGAATTGTGATGTTGTTAATGTGTTACGCAGAGCACATCTAATAGCATCAAAACTAAAGCTTACTGATTTTGATAGGTGGATTCAATATGAATTAAACGGTTATCCTGACCCAGAATCGTGTCCAGAGTATAGAAAAGTTCGAGGTATTTTAAAGGCATTCAATCCATATCATGGATGGATACCCATTGTAGTACAAGATAACAAAGCCGAAAAAATGATTTGCGAAAAGAAATTGGTAAACTCTATTTCTGAAATCATATCCTTTTGTAAATCATCGAAAAATGTATTAATACTAGAATTTTCTGGAGAACAACTTGCATTGCTTGATAAAATGATTGATTCTCTACTGCCAATGAGATGTGCACTTCACGTCCCAACAACTGCTGTAAAAGATATTGAAGAAAAAGTTAAAAATACTATCTTAGAATGGACACTAAAGCTAAAAGCAGAAGGAATTGTCGGAGAAAATATGACATTCTCTAAGGAAGAAAAAGTTTGTGCAACCAATATTCCTCAAACGGTTAATAACTATTACGGAAATACAAGTGTTATTAATTCACCATCTGACAATGTTCAAATCGTATCTGGTAGCGAAAACACCGTTTCATTTTCATATGGTAAAGTTAAAGATATAATCACTGAAGTTGAAAAAAGTATTAGCAAGTCAGATTTATCAAAAGATGACATAGAAACGGCAAATGAATTATTAGATGATATTAAGTCAAAAATCGAAGAAAAAAAGAAACCACATATTCTAAAATCTGCTTTAGTCGGATTGCAAGATTTTTTGATTAATACAGGTGCTAATGTTGCGGCTGGACTTATTAAAGCCATAATGCAAGGTTTGTTCTAATTAATCTCACATACCATTTTGGTATTTGAGAGCACAAGAAAACGATCACACAGGAGTATTTCTACTCTTGTATGGTCGTTTCTTCTTTTGTGCTGCTTAAAGGCTATCAGTTAAACTTGATTTACATAAATCCCTAGCTAAACACTCCTTTTGGTGTCCGTATTTGTTGCCTAGAAGTACGGAGATGAACGCACGCTATAAAAACCCTGCTAACGATCCTCGAGGTGTGCGGAAATCTGATAACTTATCAGTAGGGCCTGCCGTAGAAAACAATATTTATGAAATCACCACTCCAAGCGGTCGTAAAGTGATGCCACCTAAAGGTTATAGTTGGCGATTAAACAAAGAACGTTTTGCAGAATTTGATGCAGATAACCGCATTTGGTTTGCTACTAGATATTTGACTAACAAATCAAATGACGGAGTGAAATATAGTAGAGTTGCAGGTCAAGCTGAGTTTGATAAGTTCTAATTTAAGGTCTTGAGTAGATATGGCACAATAAGGATAATAAATAAAAAACAAATTAGACCTTGAGTGAGGCTAAAAAGATGAAATTAAATAAAAATATTTATATACCGGTAGGAATGTTATTTCTCGTGCTGGCAATAGTTTTAAATAGAATATCTAACATAAGTGATTTAGTAATTGGTATATTATATGGAATATCAATTGGTATATTTATTACTGGCATTATTAAAAATGGAAAATAATCTCTCAGCTTGTCGAACTGAATACAACAAATATCTAAGACATTTACAAAAATAGGTTTAATATTGGCAATTGTATTTATTGGGCTTGGAGTAATCTGTTGGAAAGGCGCTATATATTATTAAGTTGTCACAGGCACAAGGATGTAAGTTAAAGCATGAATAGGCTTGATTAATATGAAAATATTATTTTTACACGGACTTGGTCAGAATAGGACTGCATGGGGTAAAACAATAAAATTGCTCAATTGTAAAGATGTAAATTGTATTGATGTAATTCCAAACAACACCGAAAATCAGAGTTTTAGTTCTTTAGCAAATCAACTTGAGATTAAAATAAATGAGGAAAGCAGCCCTTTAATTATTTGTGGTTTAAGTCTAGGTGCAGTATTAGGACTGGAGCTATATTTTAGACAACCCAAAAAAATTGCAGCGTTAATTTTAGTTGCACCACAATACAAGATGCCTAAATTTCTTATTGATATTCAAAATATGGTATTTAAGTTGATGCCTAATAAGATATTTTCAAAAATGGGAATATCAAAAAATAATATGATCTCTATATCTTCATCTATGCGAAGTCTTGACTATACAAATAAAATAAAAAATATTGTTTGTCCTGTATATATAGTTTGTAGCAAAAATGATAAAGCAAATATAAAAGCTGCTGAAAATTTAAATAGATTATTATTGAACTCGCATCTTGAGTTTGTAGATAATTCTAAGCATGAAGTAAACATCGATAATCCTGCTGAATTAGCAAGAATTATAAACAGAATTTACGAAGAAAATAAATGACAATGTTTTTGTAGAAGACTATATACAAGATATAACTAAGACATTTACGAAAAAGTAGATGTCTTTTTTCATGCCCATTTTTAGGAAGGAGGTGACGGGGAGGCTAATAGAATAAAAGGTATTACTGTTGAGATTGGTGGAGATGCCATTAGTCTTGATAAAGCCTTAAAAGGTGTAAACATTGGTAATTCGTGTTTATGCCTCAAGCAATCGGGTATGATTAACCAAAGCTAACAATAATTTTCAAACGGCACCCACTTTGTCAACGTGCCTGTCTTTTGGAGGTGAATCATACATGGAACACAACTCATACATGTTTGAAAACAAAAACATCGCAACCGTACCCGGACATTGGCTTTTGGCTCGTTTGGGCAAGCGCGTTTTGCGACCTGGCGGACTTAAACTTACTCAAGCAATGCTTAATGAGGCCCAGCTTGCCAACAAAGTTGTGGTTGAGCTTGCCCCAGGTATTGGTAGAACAGCCCAGGAAATTCTCGCGCGCACGCCTTTGTCCTACACGGGTATCGACGCTAACGCCGATTCGGTTAAACTTGTATCGGCTTTGGTGAAAGATAAGGGAACATGCAAGCAGGGCATGGCTCAAGATACCAAACTCCCCGATAATTATGCTGATGTAGTTGTGTGCGAAGCTATGCTCACCATGCAAACTCCCGAGAACAAACGCGCAATTCTTCGTGAGATTCATCGCATTTTAAAGCCAGGTGGAACCTTTGTAAGCCACGAATTAGGCATTACGCCTAACAACATTTCTGCCAACGATGAAGCGGACATTCAGCACGATTTATCTCGTGCAATTCGCGTAAACGTGAAGCCTATCACCCAACGTGAATGGGGTGATTATCTCCAAGAAGCAGGATTTGAACTTACGTGGTCAAAAACCGCTCCTATGGCGTTGCTTAATCCTAGACGCAATCTTGCGGACGAAGGCTTATGCGGCGTTATAAAAATCATAAAAAACGTGCTCACTATTCCAGGTGCTAAACAGCGCGTTTTAGAAATGCGTGCAACGTTTAAGCGTCACGCCAACCACATGTGCGGAATTGCCATGGTTTCACGCGCAAAGTAGCAGCATGAACACGTGTCCAACGCAAATAAGGAGCTAGCGTGCGGCATACGCAAACAAAGCGGCAACACGTGCTGCGTGGCGGCACACGTGCAAAGTAACCACACGCCTGACAAAAGAAGGAGAAAACATGCCAATACAAGACGAACAAACATCACGTGCGTTCTTGGGAATTGTACAGAATTTGCCAATCACGCGCGAGGGAATTGTGTCAAAAGTTCCATTTGAAACAAAAAATATGCAGGTAAGTGTCTTTTCGGTTGCAAAAGGACAAGAAATATCGGAGCACACATCGCCTAAGGCGGTAATCGTAACGCTTATATCGGGAGCTCTTAACTTTACGGTAGGACAAGCCGTACATCATATGGTTGCAGGCGATTTTATATATCTTGCACCTAACGAACCACATGCGCTTTCTGCGTGCGAAGATAGTCGCGTACAATTGGTTATGTTCAAAGCACAATAAAGATTCGCACGCCTTTGCGCATTTAAGCCCCTACGCGCTGCCTTGCTTGTGCGTGGGGGCTTTCTAGCAAACCTGTACGTTGCCACGTGTGTGCGTGTACGTGTTTCCAGCAACCGCTGCACGTTCGCGCACCAAAAATCCTCACGTGCCTCGTGCTAGCTCCACGCACCAACACTTTGCTTTGCTTGCGTATACAATGTGTATAAAAATTGTGAAGTATAGATACGCCCGAGTGCGCGGACTTTTGACAACTGTGTGTATTGGGCGTAAAATTCTTTCGCTTATGAACTTCGTGGGTAAATGCTGTCTCGCACAAGGCTCCATATGCCTTGTACTACAGTTTTGAACAACCGCCTGTTGTTCCCAAGATTTGCCCTTGTCATATGTAATTCAACAATCAAAGACGGTGGTGCTGCACAGTCTTTTGATACATAGGTGCTCGCGCGCCGTTATTTCTGTATGTTCTAAGTAAGGAGAAGAGCTTTGCCTACAATCAACCAGCTCGTTCGTCAAGGACGCGTTTCTCAAAAGGCTAAATCCAAAAACGCAGCCCTTCAGCACAATCCACAAAAACGTGGAGTATGCACACGTGTTTTCACAACTACCCCTAAAAAACCTAACTCGGCACTTCGTAAAGTAGCTCGTGTACGTTTGGTAAACGGTATCGAAGTTACAGCATACATTCCGGGCGAGGGTCACAACCTCCAAGAGCACTCAATTGTTCTTATTCGTGGTGGTCGTGTTCGTGACCTTCCTGGTGTACGCTATAAGATCGTACGCGGCGCATACGACTGCGCGGCAGTTCAAGATCGTAAAAAAGCTCGTTCCCGTTATGGCGCAAAGCGTCCTAAGGAATAAGTTTTAGCTGCTCTTGTATTAGTTCGTTCAAACTTACAATCGCCGTATTGTAAGGTTAAAGGAGAAAATTATGCCGCGTCGTTCAGCTGCCGTCCGCAGAGAAGTAATGCCGGACGCTGTTTACAACAATCGTCTTGTTACGCAATTGATCAATAAAGTTTTGCTCAACGGTAAAAAATCAACCGCCGAGCGCATTGTTTACGGTGCATTTGATTTGGTTAAACAAACTACCGAACAAGATGCTCTCGCCGTATTCAAAAAAGCTATGGATAATGTACGTCCAACTTTGGAAGTTAAACCTAAGCGTGTTGGTGGTGCTACCTACCAAGTTCCTATGGAAGTTAATTCACGCCGCGCTACCACGCTTGCTATTCGT
Source organism: Fannyhessea sp. (assembly GCF_986145555.1). NCBI lineage: Bacteria > Bacillati > Actinomycetota > Coriobacteriia > Coriobacteriales > Atopobiaceae > Fannyhessea > Fannyhessea sp. The sequence continues at coordinate 62,493 of NZ_CFRCNA010000006.1, read as the reverse complement.
TGGTTTGTAACTTTTTCACGCGCACGTAAAGAAAAAACCATGGCTGAGCGTCTTGCTCACGAAATCATGGATGCTGCCAATGGTGTAGGTGCTTCCGTTAAAAAGCGTGAAGACCTCTTCAAGATGGCAGAAGCAAACCGTGCCTTCTCGCACTATCGTTTCTAGATTATTGTTCAAGTCTTGAGAAAGTAGCACATAGATGGCAAAAGTTAAGTATAAGCTCGAAGATCTTCGTAACATTGGTATCATGGCGCATATCGATGCTGGTAAGACCACCACGACCGAGCGTATTCTTTATTACACAGGTAAAACTCACAAAATTGGTGAGGTACACGATGGTGCAGCAACCATGGACTGGATGGTTCAAGAGCAAGAGCGTGGTGTAACCATTACCTCTGCTGCAACTACCTGTTTTTGGAAAGATCACGTTATTCAAATTATCGACACCCCAGGTCACGTAGACTTTACCGCCGAGGTAGAGCGCTGCTTGCGTGTTCTGGACGGTGCTGTTGCAGTTTTTGACGCTGTAGCTGGCGTTCAACCGCAATCCGAAACCGTATGGCGCCAAGCTGCTAACTACGGTGTTCCTTGTATTGCATTTATTAACAAATATGACCGTGTTGGTGCAGACTTCTTCCATGCAATTGAAACCATGAAAGATCGTTTAGCTGCAAATGCAGTAGCTGCGCAAATTCCTATGGGTGCCGAGTCTAACTTCTGGGGTCTTATCGACCTCGTTACCATGCAAGCATGGGACTTCAAGGAAGACGCTAAGGGAATGATTTACCCTGAGGTTATGGACGCAATCCCCGACGAATTCAAAGAGGTTGCTCAAGAGCGACGCGATATGCTTTTGGATGCTGCTGCAAACTTCTCTGATGAGCTTATGGAAGCTGTTCTTGAGGAAGCAGACATCGATGTAGACATGTTGAAGGCTGCTATCCGTAAAGGTGTTCTTTCTGGCGAGCTTAACCCTGTATTTGTTGGTTCTGCATACAAAAACAAGGGTATTCAAGAGCTTTTGGATGCAGTTGTTGATTATCTGCCTTCACCTTTGGACGTTAAAGAAATCGACGGTAAAGACCTTAAAGGTAACGACGCCGTACGTCACGCCGATCCAAAAGAGCCTTTCAGCGCCCTTGCATTTAAGATCATGACCGACCCCTTTGTTGGTAAGTTAACGTATATCCGCGTATATTCTGGTCAGGCCGAATCGGGTAGCTATGTTTATAACTCCGTAAAGGATAATCGCGAGCGCCTTGGTCGTATTTTGGAAATGAACGCTAACGATCGTGTTGATCGTGACGAGTGTTCTGCAGGTGACATTGTTGCATGCGTTGGTCTTAAAAATACTCAAACTGGTGATACCCTTTGCGACGAGAAAAACGCAATCGTACTTGAGTCGATCGACTTTGCAGATCCTGTTATCGACGTTGCTGTAGAGCCTAAATCAAAGGCCGAGCAGGACAAGATGAGCGTTGGTTTGGCAAAGCTTGCCGAAGAAGACCCAACCTTCCAGGTTCACACCGATCACGAAACTGGTCAAACCATTATTGCTGGTATGGGTGAGCTTCACCTTGAAATTATTGTCGACCGTCTGCGCCGTGAGTTCCACGTAGATTGTAACGTTGGTAAACCTCAGGTTGCTTATCGCGAAACCGCAGGACACGAAGTTAAACATGTTCAGGGTAAATTTGTTCGCCAGTCTGGTGGTCGTGGTCAATACGGTGACGCAATTATTGATGTTGAGCCTAAAGAGCCAGGATTTGGTTATGAGTTTGTAGACGCAACTGTTGGAGGTTGTATTCCTAAAGAGTACATTCCATCTGTTGATAAGGGTATTCAAGAGGCTCTTACCTCGGGTGTTATTGCAGGTTATCCTGTTCAAGACCTTAAAGTTACCCTTGTTGAAGGTTCTTACCACGAAGTAGACTCTTCTGAGGCAGCCTTTAAGATTGCAGGTTCTATGGCAATTAAAGCTGCACTGCAACAGTCTGATCCTGTATTGCTTGAGCCTATTGAGTCTGTTGTGGTCGAAACACCAGAGCAGTACATGGGTGATGTTATGGGTAACCTTACTGGTCGTCGTGGAAAGATCGAAGGTATGGAAGACCGCGCAAACACCAAGCTTATTCGTGCAAAAGTACCTTTAGGTGAGATGTTTGGTTATGCAACCGATCTTCGTTCTCAAACTCAGGGTCGTGCTTCTTATACGATGCAGTTCGATTCGTATGAAGCAGTTCCCAAGAGCATCCGTGAGCAAATTGTTAGCAAAGCCGGCGGAAGCGCAAATTAGTATTCGTAGCCTAAGATAGCGTGTGAGCTATCATTAATGGAGGTATTGAAGTGTCAAGTCAGAAGATCAGAATTCGCCTCAAGGGCTATGATCACGAGGTAGTTGATCAGTCCTCAAAGCTTATTGTAGACACCGCACAAAAAACGGGTGCACGTGTTTCAGGTCCTATTCCTTTACCAACCGAGCGCAAACTTTATACCGTTATCCGCTCACCTCACAAGGATAAAGATTCTCGTGAAGAGTTTGAGATGCGTACTCACAAACGTTTAATTGATATTCTTGACCCCAGCTCATCTACGGTAGATTCCCTTATGCGTATGGATCTTCCTGCTGGTGTTGATATTGATATTAAGCTTTAAGCGCTGTGCGTTTTAAGTAACGCGTTATATGCACGTGTATAAACCGAGCTCATCCGAGCTCGGTTTTTTTGTTTCTTGTGCCTTGTGGCTTTAGGGCGCATGACTTTGTCCGCCTTCTTTTACTTTTGTTACCTTGCGGCTTTTGCTGCGCTCTTTGTTTAGGCTTGCATTTTGTATTTTTCTATTCTGTTAACTTTTTTTCTAAAATAAGCTTGTCGAACCTCTCAAACTCAAGAACTTATATAATTTGTAAAACACGTAGAAATTCTTGTAAGAGTGAATACAAAACAATCAGTATAAGATATTCTGCATAATTATCTAAGGAGGCTCACATGCATAGAATTGTCCAAAAGTGGAACAGTATCGACCTAATTTTGCGTATTGTTCTGGGTCTTTTTCTGGGAACGTTGCTTGGTATTTTTGTACCAGCTCATGTTTATGTACTTGATCTTATGGGCAAACTTTTTGTCAACGCCCTTAAATCCGTGGCTCCAATTCTGGTGTTTTTCCTTGTTATCGGTGCGCTCGCGCAAGCAAAAAGTGCAGGTAACATGAAGGTTATTATTGGACTCTATGCTCTATCTACCTTTAGTGCCGGCCTTATAGCGGTATGTGCAGCCATGCTTTTCCCTGTTGATTTTACCTTTGCGCACGTTGAGGCCGCGTCTTCACCATCGCCCGAAGGCATTGGAGAAGTTCTTAATTCGCTCGTGCTAAATATTGTGGTTAACCCTGTCGATGCTTTAGTTAAGGGTAACTTTATTGGTATCCTCTTTTGGGCAATTGCATTTGGAGTTGCGCTTCGTTTGGCTGAGCCTTCTACTAAAGCATTCTTTGATAATGTTTCCTCTGCTATTGGAAAAATAGTTCATTGGATTATTAATGTTGCTCCGTTTGGTATTATGGGGCTTGTTTATACAACAGTTGCTAGTAATGGCCTTCGCATATTCCATGAATATGGCGCTGTTATTACGCTTCTTGTTTGTACCATGGCTGTAACTGCTTTAGTAGTGAACCCTCTGCTTGTTTTTGCCCTTACACGCAAAAATCCCTATCCACTTGTATTGCGCACCTTGCGCGATTCGGGCGTTACGGCGTTCTTTATGCGTTCTTCTGCTGCTAATATTCCCGTAAATATGAATCTGTGCGAAAAGCTTGGTTTTGACCCTGATAATTACTCTGTTTCTATACCTTTAGGTTCTACCATTAACATGGGAGGAGCTGCTGTTACTATTTCTATTATGGCGTTGTGTGCAGCACATACGCTTGGTATTTACGTAGACATTCCAACAGCGGTTATACTTTCTGCACTTTCAGCGGTAAGTGCTGCTGGTGCATCTGGTGTTGCTGGAGGGTCGCTTTTGCTCATTCCGCTTGCGTGCTCATCGTTTGGCATATCAAACGATATCGCTATGCAGGTAGTTGCTATTGGTTTAATTATTGGTGTTATCCAAGATTCGTGCGAAACAGCACTTAATTCTTCTACTGACGTTCTCTTTACTGCGGTGGGCGAGTATCGCATGTGGTCACGTGCTGGTCTAAGCTTTGTTATGGGTAAAGATCACGAGCGTGTTCAACTTAAAAAATAACGCAACGCGCTGTTGCTTTCATTAAAGTTAATTTATGCTATGTGCTTTTATAATGTGTTAAAATTATGTATGTTTAATGCGTGCGCGAGTTTTGCGCGCGCAGCAAGTTTAATACTTTCGCTCAGTGCGCAGGTAAATTCTAGGCCTTTATGTGCTGTTTTGTCCTCATAGGGGCTATATAAGAGAAAAGAGGCTCTATGCAGTGCGAACGTTGTGGCGCGCCAAGAGAAGACAATGCAAGCGTTTGCGTGCGTTGTGGCAATAAATTTCCTCAGCCAACTTCTAGCGAAGATGCAGGCATTCCTTCTATTGATAGCTTTGCCGATAATTCACGCTCCAATCAGGTAACCCCTCACGTTGACCCGTCTGCTCAAGAAGTTGCTCCTGTTCAGGCGGGCGCGTCTTCTCACATAGATTCAGCTGATGCTATTGAACCTGTGTTTAATCCTGTTGCGGGTACTGTTGATCCTGCTGCAACCACGGTAAACCCTGCCGCCACACCCGTTGTGTCGCCAGTTGCCACACCTGCTGCATCGTCCGTGTCACCCGTTGTGTCGCCCTCACCTCAGGCGAACGGCTCTGTACCAGGCGCTCAAAACTCTCATGCCACATCATTTTTTGCTTCAAAGAAAAATCGCAACCTTGCCTTTATCGGCGCAGCTGTTGTGGTGGTTCTTATTATTGCGTTTAATGTATTTAACTATTTCTCGGGTCTTATTAGTCCTAACGACGTAAAACAAATTATAAGTAGTGATCAAGAGCTTATGAAAAACGGCATCGTACCTAGTCAATGTGTAACTCAGTCTCCCTACGCCCTTAAAGATGTTGTCATTGAAGAGCAAAAAGACGTTACCGCAGATATACGTAACGGATACGGTGATGTGCCGACTGCGGCAGTTCCGACCCATGTTATGAGAGCAAGAATTAAGGCAACAATTGTTAACGATAGCTTTGAAACTACCTTTGTTACTAATATATTGGTAAGCAAAACTTCTGAAGGATGGAAGGCGCTTTATCCCATCAGCAAGCTTCCTAAAGACGCAACCACCACACCTCTAAAGGGCGTTGATAAACCAAGCAACACGTCATCAGAAGTTAGCTATTCAGACAGCGATTTGCAAAATAACGACGGAAGATATACCAGCACAATCAACGTAACTTCGCATGATGAAAATTGGTATGGTAAGACGGATTATTCCTGGTCTGATGTGTATACATTTTCCAACGATAAGGGCTGGTCGCTAGACCACAGCACCAAGGACGATCCTACGATTAAAGTCGATTGGAATATGAAAGGCAAAACGTATGACTATACCAGTACAAATGATTTCTTTAGACACGACAACATCTCACTGACCATAAATGACATTAATGACAAAACTGCAGATATCTCATATAGTATTGCAAGTGAGCCTGCTTCGAGTTCAAGTAGTGCCAAATCCATCAATTTAAGTGGTAGGAAAACAGCAACCATAAAGGCTCAACGTGGTGGCAATATTTCGATTGAGCTTAACGATGCTGATAACGGTGTAACTATTACTATCAATGGCGGTGAAAAAAAGCGCGTTGCAGGCCGTGGTGAAGTTGACGCCTTGGTTGTATCTATTGAAACACAAAGCGATGATGGGACTATATTTGGTGGCAAATATTCCAAGCATTGTGTGATGATAGAAAAAGCTCAATAGAGCTTGCATAACCAGACATTAAACGTTTGCTAAGCTTAAATTGTGTGCCGATGTTGTCAGATGTAGCTATGTAACAAGTTTGTCAAATGGAGCTAACAAGTTGTCTTATGTGTTTCGGTGCATTGTGTAACATGGGTGTACTCTAATATTTGCAAAGACGTATCTTTGAAAGTGAGGAACTATGGGAAATACAGTTTTTAGTTGTCCAAAGTGTGGTACTGGTTTAGGTGTTGGCGATGCTCAATGTCCAGGCTGTGGTGTAAAAATCAACACATCCGCATATGCTGCGTATCAGGCAGCGCCAAAGCAGTCTGCGGCTGAGCAAAATCAAGCGACATCTTCAAGTTCTTCTGCTGCAGCTAACCCAGCAAATAATGCCAACCAAGGTCAGACAAATTCCCAGGCTACCGATTTTTCGCATGATTTTGAAAACGCTGCCAATCAAGCGGCTGCCAAATTTAACGATGTGATGTCTTCGCAAGAAATGCAGCAGGCAAAAGCTCGTGCAAACCACTTTTTAGGCTGGCTTGTTGCATCATGGAAGCGCCCAACGCAAGAGCTCAACGCACCCCATATGTATGGTGTTGTTTCATTTGCACTGCAGGCATTTATTGTTTCGCTTATGCATTTTATTTCGGTTTCTTCGGCTATCAATAACCAGTCAAGAGCTGTATCGGGTATTCTTCCCGAGTTTGGTGGGGCTGCTCATACGGTAGCTGGCGTAGCAAATAACTTTTTCTTTGATGTGTTTGTCAAAATGTTTTTTGTGACGCTTATATGCGAGCTTATTTTCCTAGCATGTTCATATGGAGCATATAAGATGACGCACAGCAAGTCTATAAGCTTTTTTGCGTACATTACTAAGGTTGCACAATATTGTAATTTGAACTTCTTATTCGTTTGTATTGCTTTTGTTTGCAATCTTATTTCGCTTTCATTTTTCAGCGGAATTCTGTTGTGTGTCATGGGACCGCTGTTCTTTATAGCCACTATTGTGGTAACAGCTAAAGATGCAGAACCCGCTCAAAAAGACATTATGCACGTTTCATTTTTAGTGATGCTTGGCTCTTTTGTGTCGTTTGTTATCTACTGCATTTTTGTTCTAAGCGTGCTCTTTGCTGGAATAAGTTCCGTAGCAAATAAGTTTATGCATCTATAAAACGGCTAAAGTCTGGGCTATTGCGGTTTGGCGTGCTCGTTGAATTGCTTTTAGATTCTTTTGCATTGGTGATTAGTAAAGCGTGTTACGCCCGTTGGGTGTAACACGCTTTTTTCTTGTTCAGCTACACGCAAGTGTCGCTATGTTATGTGCAAGGAGCGCTCGGTTTACGCAAGTGGGGAGCACTTATTTTGTGCACAAACCTTTATTTAATCAAGCTGGCTAAAATACGCATCTGCTTTTTGCGCAATTTCCTTCATAAGCTTGTTGGCATTGCCTGCTCCAATATCACATAACGCGACAATGACATAGGGATGCTTACCTAAAACGATGCCCCCATCGTGACGCATTGAGCGCAAAGAACCTGTTTTATGTGCAAATGCGCCACTTGATATGCCTTCGGCCATTCCTTCGTTGTCTGTTTGTTTGCTTAAGTACTCCAAAGCCTTGGCGCACATGGCACTGCTTGCAGCCGTACCATTTTTAATTTTATACAAAATGGTAGCTGCGTCACGTGCACTTATCCAGTTTTCGGTATTAGTATTAAGCGCCATAAGTTGTCTATTCAGCGAAGTATTCTTGCGCCCCAAAGCTTGAACGCGCTCGTTTATAGCGTCTTGCCCCAGCTTGTTGATAAGTACGTTTGTTGCTGTGTTATCGCTGTACATAATCATGTAGCGACACAATTCGTCATACGTGTATGATGCGTGGCGCTCTGTTTGTATAAGGCCGGTTCCTCCAACTACGTTCATGTTTTTAAGCGCAACTCGGTCCGCAGGGTCCAGTTGTCCATTGTCAACTGCATGCATATATTCGCATAATACTGCTAGTTTAATCATTGAAGCAGATACAAGCGCTTTATCTGAGTTTACGTGGCAATAGTTTCCGTTAGAAGCGTCGATAATACACACCGAAACGGATGAGCCGTATGGTTGTGTAAGCTCCTCAATTTGTTGCTGAAGCTCTTTGATTTCTTGAGGCGCACTTTGCTCGGCTGAATTCTCATTTGTTTTGGCGGCATTCGCGCTGTCTGTGTTGTCTGCGTTTTCTGCAATTCTATCTTGTACGATTTGTGCTTTTGGAGCAACGTCTGAAGCGTTTTGCACCAATCTGGCTGATTGTTCTGCATTACAAGAAAATACATATACGAGGATAAGCACCAAAAGTACAATTGCTAAAACTGTAACCGCTAACGCGTGCTTGTGAGTAGTGCACCAGGTTTTCAGTTGGTTTGGCTTGTTTGTCTTTGTCCTTGCACTCGCGCTTGTATCTGTGCTCACGCCTGCGTTCAGGCTTGCATCTGCACCAGCACTGGTTTCACCTGAGCCCACACCTACGCTCGTCGGTTGATTTTGTTTCTCAGTCATACAAGAGCCTATCTACCTGCTTGGAGTGTCAAACATATGCGGCAAAGAGAAATTAAACAAGGTGACTAGTCTCTTTGCCGGCATATCTTTCTTAACATATTTTTTATAGCGTTACTTTTACCGTTATGTTTTAACGATTTCGCCAATTGCGCATGCCCAAAGCTAAACCTTTAAATACAACCAAGGGCTGTAGTCGCCGCGACCTTTAGCGTAGGACTTGAATAGCTCGTTGTTAGCAGCCTCTACGCCCTGAAGAGATACGCTGGCATGTGTGCACTTGTACCACGGGCAGTTACGCTCAAAGTAGGTCTGTAGCCCTGCGTTTGAAAACGCATAGCCCTTGCGAGCAAATGGCTCGTTCCAAGCAATACAGAGCTCTGCTGGAGTCAGGTTTTTAGCTGTAATTTCTTCCGCGGTGTATGTGTGAGTATCTGAATCGGCGAGTACGTAACCATTTGCGTCGCGTCTTACCGAACCCGAAAGTGTTGTCCCCGTTGAGCTTACACACTCAAGAGTTACGCTGGCAGCTGACGATGACGAGCTAATTTTTCCGCTATACGTGGGCTTAAATGTTCCATATCCTGCATCTTTGAGCGCTTGTATCGCGTCTTTGGTGGAAGCTTCGTCTTTCCATGTGCCGACGGTAACGGCGTATTTCTTGGTAAACTTTGCTTCGGGAATGGTTGCGGTATCAACGGTTATAGCGGTAAAGCCGTGAGAGGTAAAATCGTGCGCGTGATCATCTGCGTCTTTTTTGTCGTCGCTTTCGTAAACCCATATGCCCCAGAAAGGCTTGGAAGGATTGCACGAGATAGAAAGCGTGGCAGTGGCTTTACTTGAGCTGTTGTCCGACTGATCTGCGCTGCTGTCTTTCGAGGTTGCGTCTTGGTTAGCTTGTTCTTGTTGTTGATTTTGCTCTTGCTGAGTGTGAAGATACCAAAATGTACCAGCGGCAATCGCAGCAATACAAACAAGCGCAACGATAAGCGAAATGATAATAATCTTTTTCTTATTTTTTTGCGCTGGAGTTTGTTGTTTGGGTGCGTGAGTATTGGCGGCCTGCACGTAACCTATGGTATGAGGCTGTGCGGTTGTCGAGTCGTTGGAAAGCGCGTCTGTTTGCGCTGTTAAACCTTGGTTGTTGTCTGCGAGATTGTTAGCAGAAGGCATTACCATGGTGGGCATCACGTCTGCTGTTGGGTTAACAGTTGGCTCAACAGCCGGCTCGGGCATTACACCAGCGTCGGGCATCACACCAGCCGCAGGATTAACAGCTTCGGGCATCACACCAGCCGCAGGGTTAACAGCTGGCTCAATCGCATCAGACTCTAAGGAATTGACCTCATGAGCATCCGCATTTTGCCATATATATACATCTGCGCTCGCAACATCTTGAACCGAGATCTCAAGCGGCTCCATTTCAAACGAAGCGTGTGCGTCAAGCGAAAGTGCAAGAGGCTCTTGTGGAAACACATAGTCTTGGCCATTGTGCGCATGCAAGGTAATGCTAGCCGCACATGAAGTTTGTGACACATCAAGCGGATTTGAAATCTTAAGCTGCAAAAACGTTTTGTGCGTTTGCGTATTGTTAAGAATTTGGAGTGCGTCACAAGTTAGTTTACATGGACTGTTTACATGAATATGATCCTGCATATTTGCCTGAGTTGCATCTAAACGATAGAGAACTTGCCACGGTGTACTCATGGGCTAGCCAAGCCTTTCTTTTGGTGTACAACAAACTTTCGTTGCACAATATGGTTCGATACTAATTTTGCTTCTTTAAGCAAGCAAAAGCACAGTAATCATTTGTGGCAGCACGGTTTGTCTGTGATAACCGTTTTGCCCACACAAATTACTATAGATAATACAACAAAACGATCAAAAATATGAGTTATTCGTGAAAGTTTGCGTTCAGTCCTCAAAGTTAGTAGACTAATAAAGCTGCATTTTTATGGATATTTAGCATTTTGTTGCTTGTCTTATCCTGTGTTAAAGACAACTGCTCGCAACAAATGCCAAGTTCAAGCAGCATATATACGTTGTGGTCCGCTGAGGAAAGTGTAGGGTGCACTTGTTAGCAGGCGTAAGGTTTTTTAGGCCTTATTATGTGCGTTTAATGCACGCATAAGCACGCAAAAACACGCATAACGCGCGCATGCTAACGAAACGTCTCATGACCACCGAAGGTTAGGAAAACACATGGTCACAACGATTCTTGGTCGCAAGATCGGTATGACACAAGTATGGGACGAGAACGATAACATCGTTCCCGTAACGGTAATTCAAGCCGGTCCCTGCACGGTGTCACAAGTTAAGACCAAAGCTACAGACGGCTATGACGCTGTTCAAATTGGCTTTGGTGACATTAAAGCTAAGCACGTTAACAAACCCTTGGCTGGTCACTTTAAAGCTCACAACGTTGAGCCTGCTCGTTATTTGGCAGAAGTTCGCGTTGAAAACGGCGAAGATCACAAATGCGGCGACGTTGTCACCGTTAAAGATTTTGCAGACGTAGCTGCTGTAGATGTAATTGGTACCTCAAAGGGTAAAGGTTTCCAGGGAACCATTAAGCGCTGGAACTTCTCTTGTGGTCCTAAAGCTCACGGTTCACGCAACCAACGCGAGCCGGGTTCCATTGGTCAGTGTTCATATCCTGCACGCGTTCGTAAAGGATTGCACATGGCTGGTCACATGGGCGATGAGCGTGTAACTGTAAAAAATCTTAAGCTTGTTCGTATCGACGAAGAGCAAAATCTTATGCTCGTTAAAGGTGCTGTACCTGGCGGCAAAAATGCTCTTGTCTCGATCCGTATGGCCTAAGGCCCAAAGCAAACCCTAGGCTACCAAGGAGATTAAGATGTCAAAGATTGAAGTAAAAAACGTAGAAGGGAAAAGCGCAGATACACTTGAGCTTTCTTCCGACGTTTTTGGTATTGAGCCCAATATCCCTGTTGTGCATCAAGTTGTTGTTGCTTACGAAGCATGCCTTCGTCAGGGTACGCACTCAACTAAAAATCGTTCTGCCGTTTCTGGTGGTGGTGTAAAGCCGTTCCGCCAAAAAGGTACTGGACGCGCACGTCAAGGTACAATTCGTGCGCCTCAATGGGTAGGCGGTGGCGTTGTATTTGGCCCCACTCCTCACTCACATGCACTTCGTAGCAACAACAAAGAGAAAAAACTTGCTATGAAAAGCGTTCTTTCTGGCAAACTTGCCGACGGCGAACTTATTGTTCTTGATAAATTCGCTTTTGAAAAAGCTTCTACTAAACAAGCTGCTGCTATTATCAAGGCTCTTGAGCTTCAAAATAAGCGCGTTACGCTTGTTGTAGACGATGATGATGTTGAAACCTACCTTTCGTTTAGAAACCTTCCTAAGGTAGTTATCTATGCTTCATCCGAAGTTAACACTCGTATTCTTGTCGATAATGCTGCTCTTGTTATGACTGTTGATGTAGCTAAACAACTTGAGGAGGCGCTCAGCTAATGACTTGTGCCTATGAAGTAATTATTCGTCCAGTTGTATCAGAGCGTTCGTTCGATTTGATGAGTTCTGGAAAGTATACATTTGAAGTTGCTGCAAGCGCTCCTAAAGAAGAGATTGCAAGCGCTGTAGAAAAACTTTTTAATGTACACGTTACCAAAGTAAACACAATGTGGGTTCAGCCTAAGACAAAACGCGTTCGTTATGTTGCTGGCAAAACCCGTAAGTGGAAAAAAGCTGTTGTAACGCTTGCCGAAGGCGAGCAAATTGAGGTATTTGCAAATTCCTCTGCAGCTTCTGAAGAGTAAACAAGCGCCCGCTTTTTAACAAAGCGGGTACTTAGTCGCGCGTTATGGATACGCGCGGCAACGTGGTAGTCCGGTGTCGATAAGATAATCCCTAGGCTTATCGGCCAACGGAAAGAAGGGAAGAAAAGTATGGCAGTAAAGCACCTCAAGCCTACGAGTGCTGGTAGACGTTGGCAAACCGTCTCTGACTTTGCAGAGATTACAGCCACCGAGCCCGAGAAGTCACTTCTTGAGCCACTTTCGTCTAAAGGTGGTCGTAACAACAACGGTCGCATTACTACTCGTCACCAAGGTGGCGGGAACAAACGCAAGTACAGAAGAATAGACTTCAAGCGTCGTAAAGACGATGTACCTGCAAAAGTTGCTACTATCGAGTACGATCCAAACCGCTCTGCTCGCATTGCACTTCTTCACTATGTAGATGGTGAAAAGGCATATATCTTATGCCCCGAAGGCTTGCACGTTGGAGATCAGGTTCTTTCTGGATCAAAAGATGTAGATATTAAACCTGGTAACACGATGCCTCTGTCCGAGATTCCAGTAGGTACGCTCATCCATGCTGTTGAGTTCCAACCTGGTAAAGGCGCAGCTATGGCACGTGCAGCTGGAACCTCAATTCAGCTCATGGGTAAAGATAACGGTTATGCAGTTTTGCGTATGCCGTCATCTGAGCTTCGCCGCGTTTTACTTACTTGTCGTGCAACTATCGGCGAAGTTGGCAATGCCGATCACTCCAACATTGTTGTTGGTAAAGCTGGTCGTCGTCGCTGGGCAGGCGTTCGTCCTACCGTTCGTGGTACGGTTATGAACCCTGTAGACCACCCACACGGTGGTGGTGAAGGTAAGAACCACACTTCTGGTCGTCCATCTGTTACACCTTGGGGTAAACCAACCAAGGGTTACAAGACTCGTGACCCGAAGAAGGCTTCAAACCGCCTCATCATTCGTCGTCGTCGTTCTAAATAGTTGGATACCTAAGTAAGAGGAGATTTACAAAATGAGCAGAAGTCTCAAGAAGGGCCCGTTTGTGGAGACTCGCCTCCTTGCGCGCGTAGCCGCTATGAACGAGGCAGGAAAAAAAGACGTCATTAAAACGTGGTCACGTTCTTCAACCATCTTTCCCGAGATGGTAGGACACACCATTGCTGTCCATGATGGTCGTAAGCATGTCCCTGTATATCTTACCGAGTCTATGGTTGGTCATAAGTTGGGCGAATTTGCTCCAACTCGTACCTTCCGCGGCCACAAGGCATAAAGGGGGTAAACGTTTATGGCTAACACTCAAGTTCAAGAGGTAAAAGCAACAGCTAAGTTTGTTCGCATGGCACCTCGTAAAGCACGTATGGTTGTTGATTTAATTCGCAACAAGTCTATTGACCGTGCTTTGGAAGCACTTCAATTCTCTACACGCGCTGCTGCAGAGCCTGTTACTAAGGTTTTAAAATCTGCTGTAGCAAATGCCGAGAACAATCACAACCTGCGCGCTCGTACGCTCGTTGTTAAAGCAGCTTATGTAAACGAAGGACCTACGCTTAAGCGTATTCGTCCTCGCGCTAAAGGTTCAGCTTCTCGTATTAACAAGCGCACGAGCCACATTACGGTCGTCGTCGCACCTGGAAAGGAGGCGTAGAGATAGTATGGGTCAGAAAGTACAACCAACCGGTTTTCGTTTGGGCATAACCGAGCAATGGCGTTCTCGCTGGTATGCAGGCAAAAATAACTATGCTCAAAATGTCGGTAGCGATCTTGAAATTCGTAAGTATCTCAAGAAGCGTCTTGCTTCTGCAGCTCTCTCTCGCGTTGAAATTGAGCGTGCCGGCGACAAGGTTAAAGTCGTCATCTTAACATCGCGCCCTGGTATTGTAATTGGTAAAAAAGGTACCGAGATCGATGATCTGCGCAAAGATGTTCAAAAAATTGCCAAGGTTGGCAAAGGCGACGTTAATGTCGAAGTTGTAGAAATTAAACAACCCGATCTCGACGCACAACTTACTGCTGACCGTATTGCAGAGCAGTTGGAAGGCCGTGTTGCATTCCGCCGTGCTGTAAGAAAAGCAGTTCAAGGTGCCACCAAGGCTGGCGCTAAGGGTATTCGTATTCAATGCTCTGGTCGTCTGAACGGTGCCGAGATGGGTCGTGTTGAGTGGTCGCGTGAAGGCCGCGTGCCTCTGCACACTCTTCGTGCCAAGATTGATTATGCACAAGCTACTGCAAGCACCACTATGGGCGCAGTAGGCATTAAGGTTTGGATTTATTTAGGCGAGAAACTTCCAGGACAAAGTGCTCCTAACCCTGCATTAGAGGGAACAAGCCGTCCTCGTCGTCGCAATGAGAGGAGGAGTCGCTAATGCTGGCACCTAAGCGCGTTCTTCACCGTAAAGTACAGCGCGGCTCCATGAAGGGCCATGCAAAGGGTAATACTGAGTTGCATTTTGGTTCCTATGGACTTCAAGCTCTTGAAGCTCATTGGATTACCAATCGTCAAATTGAGGCAGCTCGTATTGCAATCACCCGTTACATGAAACGTGGTGGTAGAGTTTGGATTACAATTTTCCCGGACAAGCCGATTTCTAAGAAACCTGCAGAAACTCGTATGGGTTCTGGTAAAGGTAACCCAGAGGAATGGGTAGCGGTCGTTAAACCTGGTCGTATCATGTTTGAAATCGACGGCGTGTCTGAAGAAGTGGCTAAAGAAGCATTGCGTCTTGCACAGCACAAGATGCCTATCAAGACCAAGGTTGTTGCCCGTGCCACGTCGGATGTGGAGGAGTAGACAACATGAAATACACCGAAATTCGTGAGCTGACCGATGAGCAGCTCGCTCAAAAACTCGAAGACGGTCGTTCTGAGCTTTTTAATCTGCGTTTTCAGATGGCAACCAGCCAGCTCGACAACACCGCTCGTGTAAAAGCTGTTAAGCGCGACATTGCGCGCGTTCAAACAGAGTTACGTGCTCGTCAACTTGCAGCATCTAAAGCTGCAAATAACTAGTTGCAGGAGAGATAAGTTATGGCAGATACCGAAAGCAGGAATGCACGTAAGGTCCGCACCGGTGAGGTCATCTCGCTTTCCGGCGACAAGACCATCACGGTGCAAATTACGTATCGTAAACACCATCCTAAGTATGGCAAAATGATGACTATCAGTAAGAAGCTTCATGTTCACGACGAGAACAACGAAAGTGCTGTTGGTGATAAAGTTCGCGTTATGGAAACTCGTCCTTTATCTAAAACTAAGCACTGGCGTCTTGTCGAAATTGTGGAGCGCGCTAAATAACGATTTGTGATGCCCATCTCGTTTTAGTGTGTACGTGCTACATACTAAGCGAGGAGGGGTTGGAGGAACAGCAATGATTCAGATGGAGACCATGCTCAACGTCGCTGATAACAGCGGTGCTAAGCGCGTCAAATGCATCAAAGTCTTGGGTGGCTCAAAGCGCCGCTATGCTGGCCTTGCCGACGTCATTATGTGCGCCGTGCAGGAGGCTACCCCAGGTGGTTCAGTAAAGAAGGGTGACGTTGTTCGCTGCGTTGTCGTTCGTACTGTAAAAGAAACTCGTCGTAAAGACGGCAGCTATATTAAGTTCGATCAGAATGCTTGCGTTTTGGTTGACAAGCAAGGTGAGCCTAAAGGTACGCGTATCTTTGGACCCGTTGCTCGTGAGCTGCGTGATCACAAGTACATGAAGATCGTCTCGCTTGCTCCTGAGACGCTTTAGAAAGTGAGATGCTCATGGCTAAATTGAAATTCAAAAAGGGAGACCAAGTTCAGGTCATCTCGGGTAAGGACAAAGGTAAGCGCGGCGAAATTCTTCGCGCTCTGCCTTCCGAAAACAAAGTTGTTGTTGCAGGCGTTGCAGTGGTTAAAAAAGCTCAAAAGCCAACGCAGGCAAATCAACAGGGCGGTATTGTTGAGAAAGAGGCTGCAATCGACGCTTCTAACGTTGCGTTAATTGATCCTTCTACCGACAAGCCTTGCCGCTGCGGATTTAAGGTTCTTGAAGACGGTACAAAGGTGAGAATTTCTCGTCAAACTGGTACCGAGATCAAATAACTTTATCTGCATATATGCATGTGAAAGCTCCGAAGCAATACGCGCTTCGGAGCTTTTTTGTTGATGGTAGTTGTTGTGGTTCTAGCTCTGCGGTACGTTGCCTAATTTTCGTATGTATGTCGCGAAAGTATATCTGTTCGAGTGAATGTTACACGAAACAATGCGGTGGAACGTATGCAGTGGAAACGTATGTCGTGTGGACGTATTCCGTGTGAAAGTACATATCGCCTGAACATATGACGTGTGAACACGCATTGTACAAACGTTTGTCTCAAGCATTACATTGCTTTGAACCTTGATTATCCTTCTACCAAAGGAGCGTTCATCAAGTGGTCGTATACAAAGTAGGCTATCCCCAATAAAATTGCAGCTCCCAACAGAGTACAGGTAACATAGGTGGTATCGCCACCAAAAAACTCGCCTAAGGGGTTGAAACAAACAAGAGCCGTAATTCCAATGCAAATATAACACAGGACAAAAAGTAGCAACGTCCATTTTTGTTTTTTGAACGCGTGCGCAATTTCGTGAGTATCATCCCAGCTAAAATTGGGATCGCCAGCATCAATTGCCAGAGCGCACACAGAAAGAAATACAATTGAGGCACACGGCATTATCAGCAACGCAAAACGTTCGGCCAAGGTCAGCGGCAGAAAAATGTTATACAGCACTTCTTCTATCGCAAGCGTAATTCCTATAGGAGTAGTTGCCGCAATAAGCTTTGCGCGCATAATGTCGCGCGCGTGCACAGGCATCGTTTGAAGGTGCCACCATTTGTTGCCCTCCAACGTGATAGCATACAAGCTAGCCGGTGCTAAGTTGGTATAAATGGGAATACACGCTACCACCGCGCACAATATGTGGCCTTCCATGTGGTTTATATAGGGAAATACACAGAGAAAGCTTGCTGCTACTAAACCAAAAAGCGGACCTATGAGTGCGTTCATTGCAACTGTCGAGCTGCGGCGCAGCAAGAGTCCGTCTTTTTTTATGAGTGCAACCATGCTTCGATGTTTCATTACAATTGCGTGTAGCAAGTTGTCCGCTTGCTTGTTTGCTTGCGTGTACGTATCGTTTGTGCCAGCTTCCTCAAAAGCAAATGAGCGCGTTTGCACCCTTACATCTTTAAGCGCAATGAGTGAGTCAAGATTTCTAGCAAGCCATGTAGAAAAAATCGTGTAGATAACCATAATTGGTACAGCAAGTTTGGCAAGGGCTAATATGTCACCCATGCAAGCTGCGGCAAAGATATCAACAAACGAAAGCACCGTGGTAATAGAGTCAAGATAAGGAAGGATAAAGCTTTGTAATTCGGGAATAGCAAGGCTGTATCCAATAATAATAGCTGGTACGATAACTATGCATGTTACCAATGCCATCACAAAAATGTGTCCACCGCGAAACTTGCGTTTAAGTGCGTATCCAGCGCAAAAACACAAGATAGAAAAAATTGAGGTATAAAGCGGCGTGAGAATGGTGCCAAAAACGGCAAGCCGTATAAGACTTAGTATGTCGACGTGAGCACTCCAAGCAATAACGCCGCATAACATAAAGATAAGTGCAGAAATAAATGATCCGCTTAATGCGTCTATAAGCCGCGCCCAAGCAATGGTCAGCTGCGATATGGGCATAGTTTTAAGCTGCTGGTAACGTCCTGTTTCAAAAAGGGCGGAACCAAGGCTCAAAAAGTCGGTTATCAATATAGAAAGAAAAGCGCATATAAAAGCCGCGCTTGGGAGTATCTGTGGGCCCATGAGTTCTATAAGGTTATTAAAGAAGCCGATGAAGGCTTGCATAAGCAGCACAAGGACAACAACAGCCACAATTATGCCTCGTATGGCAGGGTTGATGAATGCCTTTGTATTGCCTCTTCTTTTTGAGCTAAAAGCTTTAGTCCAATTCTCAATAAGGCCCATCTTAATGATGGAATATATTTGTTTTAACGTGTGTGGCATCATGATCACATCTATTCTGCACTGGTGTTCGAGGTTGCTGCGTCAGATAAATCACCGTGCTCCTCTGTGCTTGCGTTTTCGCGTGTAGATACAGCGGATTTATCTGCTATGGGGCTGGCGGAATTGTCTGTTACAAGGCTTGCGGAATCATCTGCGAGCTCGTTCATAAAAAGCGTCTCAAGCGATGTATTGTGAGTAAGCTCGGACATAGTTCCTTGCGCCACAAGGCGACCATTTTTAATCATGGCAGCTTTGTTGCAGAGTTTTTCGGCAACCTCCAAAACGTGCGTAGAGTAAAATACTGCGCCACCTGCTTGGCAAATCTCGTGCATGATTTCCTTAAAGTGAAGCGTTGCTTCGGGGTCAAGGCCTACAAAAGGCTCGTCGAGCACAAGCAAGCGAGGGTTATGCAAAAGCGATGCAATAATAGCAATTTTTTGTTTCATACCGTGAGAATAATCGGCGCAACGCATATTAAGTTTTGAGGTGAGCTCAAAGATATCGGCATACTTATGCATGCGCTCGCGTGCAAGGCGCGGGTCAACCCCATACATATCGGCAACAAAGCGCAGATATTGAATACCGCTTACATAGTTATAAATCTCGGGGTTATCGGGCAAATACGAAAAAATTTGCTTGGCGGCAAGAGGCTCATCCACAATAGAATGGCCGTCGATTGTAATGGTGCCACTGTCAAAGGAGTGGATACCCACGATACTTTTGATAGTGGTTGTTTTACCTGCGCCGTTAGGACCAATAAAGGCAAAAATATCGCCCGATTCAACATTTAAAGAAAGGTCACGCACTGCAAACGTCTCGAGATTGCGCGCGGATTCTGCAGCGTCCTTTACAGTTTGTTTTGTAAACTTGCGCGCAAATTTTTTAAGAAAACCCTGTTGTGCTGGCTTGTATGATTTAGTGAGATGTTCTATCTGTAGCATGGTTTCCCCCTCTTAAACATCATAGTGGATAGATTCTATCTAAAAAGAATGCGTGTGTCTACACTGTATGTACGAAGTGGGGGGGGGTATAAGAATCTGCTGATATTGGCTAGATTTATAAATATTTTGTGGAAACTAAATTTGTAAACCGTCCAAAAAGGACGAAATATGTAAAAGATGTGAAGGCGGGGGGGGTCATGGGTGAAGCTTGTGAATTGCTTAAAATAAAGGCAGAGAAAAAGCTTTGGAGCACGTATGAACTTGCAGTGTAAATACAATATTCAAGTACAACTGGCTGCAACGTTTGTATTGCAAAAGAAGCATATGTTGAATCACTGTCAGAACTTATATCAGGTAGAAAAAACATCAGAAGATAATACTCGTTCACGCAATCAAAGGCTGCATCTTTAAAAAGATGTCTCGTGGAAGGAAGTTATGCCATGAAACCTAAACACTATAACAAGACATCGCGCATACACAACATGCTCAGTACTTCTCGTGCGTATGTGTGGGGAGGGGCTGTTGCGTCTGTTTTAATTGCTTCAAGTTCCGTAGTTGCACAAGCTCAGAATCTTGAACCTGCAGCTAACAAAACTCCTGCACTAGAACAAAAAGCACCCGCAGCAGGCGTAGCCACGCCTATCGCAAAAGATCAAATGGCGCAAAAACATGTACCTACTGCACAAAAGTCTACTGATAGCACGTTAGCTACATCTTCGGCACAATCCGCGTTTACTAATTTAGCCGCGGCGGAAGTAAGAAGCTCAAAACCAGATCCTAATGTGCCTGCACAAGTCCAAACGACAGAGCTTAAAGTGAGTTTATGCTGGGAAACCATGAATGGCGACAACAAAAAAGGACTCGTTAAAGGCGATAGTGATTTTGGCCAATTAAATTTTGAGAACTGGGATTTTGGTTCTACGCTCGATGCTTCTAGGAAAGATGTAAAGGAAGCGTTTGGAAAAATCCAGTTTCAGATAAAAGATTTAACTGATGATAAGGTAGTAGCAACGACTGCTGGTACCTATGATCCCAACACTGCTACGAGCGCAACAAAAAGCCTGGGTAGTTATGATGCGACTCATACGTATGAGGTATCCGTGGTAAATAGCACTATTCCAAGCCCGTATTATGTAACGTATAACAACGTTTCGGCTAATGAAGGTGATGAGTTTACTCCAGATACTACTTCCTTTACCTGGACGCCATTCAAAGCAAAAGACAAGCAATCTCAAAATAAATATTTTCGTCTGGGTGTTATGGAAATTGTCTATGCCAAGGATGAGTCGGTGGCGGACAAATGTTTTTCATATACTCAGCCACAAAAAGATAATGGTGACTATCGCTCCGATGGCAATTGGAAGTTTACCTACAATGCCGACAATGTTTTTGCACGTCTTCGTGTGAAAGATAATAAAATTCAGTTCCCTGAGACCAATCCTGTTAAATCGGGCTATAAGTTTGATGGCTGGCAGTTCTATGTTGCTAGAAGAAACGATACCAGCCGTCCATACACATCATACGACCGTATGTTTGACGACGACCAAAAGATAATAAAGAACACAACCGTTGCGTACGTACCATTTAACGAACAAACTACTACTTACCCATATTTGTTTGCTGTGCTTCGGGACAGCAAAGGCGTAAATACGTTTGGTAGCAAGCTCGGAACTCAATATTGCTCTACTAACCATACGTTTGTTGTATTCCCCAAGTGGGAGGCCTCGGGTTATAAAGTTACCTTTATGAATGGCGACGCCCAGCTTGCACAAGTAAAGGTGCAAGAGAACAAGGCTATTGAAACAGACGAATGGACAGATCAGTCGATGCCTGCCCAGCCTACTAAAGCAGGTTTTACCTTTAAGGAATGGAATACAAAGCCCGATGGAACAGGACAAGCATTTAGTGGTACAACGCTCGTGCAAAGCGATATGAATGTGTATGCCATCTATACTCCAAATCCAGCAAAGATAGAAACCGCTCCCGTTCTTACTCTTCAAGATAAAACCATTACCGAAGGCACTCCTTTTACGGTGCGTGATTTAATTGTTTCTGCAACCGATGCAAAAGACGGCGATCTTATAGATAAAGTAGCTGTGGTAGATACTCAAGGCTTTGATGCTGCCAAGGTAGGTACATATACCATTACCTTTAAGGTTGCTAATAAACTTGGCATAAGCGTAACTAAATCTGCTGTTGTCAATGTGGTTAAAAAGGATGAACAAAAGCCAACAGATAAGAATGAGGGTAAACAAGAAAAGACTCAACACCCAAGCCACCTAAAAACAGCCACACCCCAAACTGGCGATGGGTTGCTCTTACCAATAAGCGCTTTGGCTACTTCGTTGGGCTTTGCCGCAGGACTTATGGGTGCTCGTTTGCGTCGCAAGCACTAAAGGTAACACTGACGGCTTAATTTTAGAGTTGTAACAAACGCTGTGAAAACTCAAGCTACGCATGTTGTAGCTTGAGTTTTTATTTGTACGCTCAATGTGGGGCCTCAATGCATGGTCTACGTGCGCCTCTGTTGGCAAGATATGGAATATTTGTGAGGGGGGGGGTAGAACTTGCCTTCATTGCGTTAAAGTTAATGCTATGAACCATTGAGAGGAGCACTATGAAAACACAGGTTAAACGCAGAAGCTACGGGCAATTCTCAAATAATAATGCGGCACTCGCCCTCGTATGTGCGCTCGGTGTTATATCGTGTATAGTTTCTCCCACTATGGCATATGCTGTTGCAGACCCAGTTGTTGAAAGTTCAACCGTTAAACCGGATGCCGCTGGAATTTATGATTTTACCAATGATAAGAATGTACAAAATCCCTTCCCCAATGTCATTACGCCTGATGAAGTCAGGGAACTGCAGAATACAGCGAAATCTGTGAGGCCTCTGCCCTCCATTCAAAAGATTTTTTATACGCCGTATGGCAAGAAGTTTTCTGTAGAGAATGGCCAAGCATTTGGCGATACTAAAAGCATTAATGAGACTATCAATACATATAATGGCAGGCTTGGAAGAGTTGACATTTTCATATTTTTCCCGCGGGTTGATAAAGAAAGCGTATATACCGGTGATGGTCAATTTTATCCATACAGATCATCCCGCGAGCTAAAAAACCCAGACGGGTCAGCAGATTTTGACTTTAATAAAGCTCCCGACAATAAGATTCCATATAGGCTCGAGGTAAATGGAAAGCTTATTGGATCAAATTTGGCTGATAAGACGAATATCAAAGTTTATATGAGAAAGAACCAAACGTTTATTCATGTTGTTATGGAGGGCGACAACACTCATGAAGCTATTTTTGGCTATGAAGGATTTAATCATGAAGATTCATCTGGAATTTTTGGATATGTCGCCTTTTTACCCGAATGCAGCGCGCAATTTCATTTTGTAGATGATTTGCAATATCGCAAGGTAGCAAACATTAATGGCTCGGATGAGCTCTCTCAACGGAGTGCTGGTGAAACTGACAGGTTCTCTACCAAGCCGTTTACCAAGTTAGATTTGCCCGATTTGTCTGGCATGAAAAATATTACTGGTGTAAGGTTTGGTAATAATCAGGTTGTCAGAAATATGTATACGCCACTTTTGAGTTATGACGGCGACCCAAAGAAAGATTCTGTTAAGCGCCCAACGATGGAGGAGCTGACCAGTACAAACATTCCTGGCTATCTTTACTACAGCAACGATATAGACACGCCCGAAGGTGGTACATTTACCAAGGATAATACTGAAAAGTTTGGCAACTATGATTATGGTATCGTGCGTGATAAAGACGACAATCAGGTAAATACTAAGCACTATTACGTGACCTATCGCCCGATTCCAACGCAGCTTGTCGTGCAGTACAAAAATACAGAAAATAAGGTAGAAGGCGGCAAGCCATACGGTATCTATGCAGGTAAAAATCCGCTCAATGTTTCGCTTACATCTTCTGAGCAAATTCCAGCAGCTCCTACTAAACCAGAATTACAGAAGATGATAACGGATAAAAACACTGCTTTGCTTCCCGAGGCTGCGGGCTATCTCTCTCAAGGGGTTACGTATCTAGCTCCAGGTACCTATGTCGTAAAGCCCACCACACCTGCTCCTGAAGGCTATGAATGGGTGGCTGAATCGGCTGATAGTAACACTTCTTCAACCGAGGAAACACTTCGTGTTTCTGCACATAAAGACACAGATCCCACTCAAAAAGTAGTTACGTTTGTTCCTCGCATGATAACACATACAGTTACCTTCATGAATGACGGCAAACAATATAAGCAAGTTAAAGTGCAGCATGGCAAAGCAATAGATACCGATCTGCTTAAAGAGCAATCTATGCCCGCAGAGCCTACAAAAGATGGGTATGTCTTTAAGGAATGGAATACCGATAGTTCTGGTAAAGACAAATCTGGCGCGTTTACCGGCAAGACTATGGTAAATCAGGACATAACGGTGCATGCGGTATATGCTTTGAAAGCATCCGTTTTGAACGAGGCTCCCGTCCTTACTCTTCGCGACGCAACTATTACCGAAGGCGATTCTTTTAACCTCACAAGTCTTGTTGTATCCGCACATGATACAGAAGATGGTGATATAACAAGTAAGGTATCTATCAGCGATAATGGCGGGTTTGATAATACCAAAGCTGGAACTTATAAGATTACCTTCACGGTTACTGATAAAGACGGCGCCTCTACCACAAAACAAGCTCGTGTAACCGTCCAGAAAAAACCTATGCCGCCTGTGCCTGCGCGCCAACATACCCGCACGGTTCCTCAAACTGGAGATACAAGCGCGCTTCCACAATTTTCAGGGCTCATAAGTGCTTTTGGCGTAGCGCTTGTCTCTGTTATGGGATTCATTTCGCACAAGCGTCGTCGTAGGCAGCACTAGCAGCGCATACCTTTAACGCCAAATCCCGCCCGCACTCACACCACATGGCTTTTTGCCACCGCGCGTGTCTCTGCGGGCATGCTTTTACAAAACCTTTAGCCTAATATTCGAAAAATACCTTATTTGACACGAGTTTTTGTGACGCCATGCCATAGAACCAAAAAAACGTATTTTGCATTTACCAAGGTAAGCGTGTTGGTACTATTTTAAGAACCTCTCAAAAGTGACGCAAAGGGCAATTTTTTGCTTCAGAACTCGTGTCAAACGTGATATTTTTGCAATTTTGCTCAAAACTTTTTGTATGACCCAAGGCTACATTTTCCAAAGTATATATTCAGCTGATATTTCACTGGTAAGTCCATTAGAACACGTTTCAAAACATTTCTAATCGCCTACGTTTGCGCCTTACAACGCTTTTCCCAAGAAGAGACACCTGTTTTAACCGCTCGTTGATAAAATTTTCCGCTAAACCGCTCTCTCATATGAATTTTTACCAATTTGTGATATTACAAGTACATGGAAATCGTTTTAGGCTACATAGAATCTCTCGCATTTTGGCGCGCGCACCGCATCGCCAACAATCCCATAGCTATGTCTCGAAACCCTATTCTTAGAGATGTATATCCGTCGTTAGAATATCGCGACCGTGCAATTCATGCTGAGGCAAGTCCGCACAGATCGGTTCCCCCGATATCGTTTAATGAGCATAATCGTATTCCGCTTACGGCAATCAAAAACTATATAGCCAACAAGCTCAATCCGTATACATTATGTGAGGAATACCTCAACCGTGCACAAAATATGAGCGATTACACCATTGGATCTATGCTGGTGTACAACAGATATAAGCGTATTTCATGTGAGCATTCTAGTGGCTTTGCAAACTTTTCAGCCAATCGTGCCTCTCGACTTCTTTGCGGCTCCCACACACTTGCTACGACCGCGTCTTACGAGCGTCTGCATGCAGTTAGATTTGTCCCAGACATCACGCACGCGTCTGCTCTTCACATCATTGTTCCGCGCTCACAACGCGGATTATCTCAGACAAAAAAGCAGATTACGTATATTAACTCCGCGCTTCCTCATGATTCGCTGTACAAATTGTTTATCAGAGCAGACGAGCGAAACAGCTTTGGACTACCCGAGTCGCTTAGTCTCTACATTATCTCTCCTGAACTTGTGGTACTTCTTGCCGCACAGAATTTAAGAAAGCTGTGTCTGGAAAACGCGTGCTCAGCGCCTAGATGTTTTATGCGCAACCACGCAAAACTTCTGTTCACGCATAATGTAGCGTCGTTGGTTAATGAACTCTGTGGCAGATATGGCCTGGATCCGCTTACTGCTTTAGGGTCTACCTATGGCTTGGATCCCCTTACCTCCGTGCAAAAAATTAAGCGTTATGCCGACAAAATGAAAGGTATACACGGGCGCAGTAATCTGCTTGCCGCGCTTGACTGCTGCTATGATAATCTGGCGTCGACATTTGAGGGCGTGGTTGCAAGCGCGCTTATGCTACCTGCGGCAATGGGGGGAATTAAATTCCCTTCCCTAGAGATAAATAAAACACGCAAGCTTAGTGCCAGCGCACTTCTTACGCCTCACCATCACAGTATCACTCCTGATCTAAGCTCAAAAAAGCATAAATTGGTAATTGAATGCAACGGTCTTGAGTTTCATAGATCGGACGAGGCAATTAAGGAAGATCACCGCAGGTTAAGGGATTACGTTTCACATAATGAACGTCATATTCCTCTTACCGTTAGTGATATAAAAAATCCCTTGGCGCTCTGTCGTGTTCTTGAGGAAATTGTTGCCGCGTGCCACGATACGCTTGGCGCGTCTAAAGCTTTTCACTTGCGGCAGACTATCCATAATGCAAAGTATCAAAAAGCCAGACAAATCATGCTTGATCTGCAGATGTTCTAAAATTGTATGTGTAAAAAATACCTTCTTTTCTGTATGAAAGGTGTGCGTTAACAAAACATTTAGCCCAATATCCCAAAAATACCCCGTTTGACACGAGTTTGGATGGAAGTGCTGCGCTTACATAAAATATGTGTTTTGCATTTTGCCAGTTAGAAGAGTTGATGCATTTTTTCACGATGCTCAAATTTGCTCAGAAAGATGAGTTGTGAGTTAAAAACTCGTGTCAAACGGGTTATTTTTCGAATTTTTCTAAAAACTTTTGTTTTGACTAAAGAAAGTATCGCCATCAGAAGCAAACTCCTGCCCGAAATATGGAATTATCCTGATGTTTTTGTAAATGCGCCCAACAGCACGCAAATGCTACAAGAGAAACAGGTATCATTTACCGTTGCAACTTTATAGGGGATACGTAGGTGTCTTTTACAAAATTGCAGGTAGGCTCCCGATAAGGTGTCGGGAGGTGCGAGGCGATCCCCGCACTTAAAACCCCAAGAGTTTAGGAGTGTCCTATGGCAAAGAAGTCAACCGAAGCCATGCCTCGATTAAAGGCAAAATACTTCGACGAAGTACGCGATGTGCTTCAAAAGGAATTTGAGTACAAAAATGTTAACCAAATTCCAAAGATCGAGAAAATCGTCGTAAACATGGGTGTTGGCGAAGCCGCTGGCGACCACAAAGCAATTGAGGGCGCTGTATCAGACCTTCGTGACATTACTGGTCAACAACCAATGGTTACCCACGCTCGTAAATCTATCGCTACTTTCCACCTTCGCGCTGGTATGCCTATTGGCGCTAAAGTAACACTTCGTGGCGATCGTATGTACGAGTTCTTTGATCGTCTTATTTCTATTGCTATTCCACGTATCCGCGACTTTCGTGGTATTTCATCTAAGAGCTTTGACGGCCACGGTAATTTCTCCATGGGCGTAACCGAGCAGCTTATCTTTGCGGAAATTGACTTCGACAAAGTCGATCACACACGTGGTATGGACATTACCGTTGTAACTACAGCATCTACCGACGAAGAAGGTCGTGCACTTTTAGCTGCATTTAACTTCCCGTTCAAAAAATAGTATTTGGTAGATGATGGAGTGGCTGTGCCGAGCACAGCAATCGTAAGGCTTTGGTAATAAAGCCAAGGTAAAAGGAGGATTTGTGGCTAAGACATCGATGATCGTCAAGGCAAACCGTGAGCCGAAGTTTTCATCACGCACACAAAACCGTTGCCAACGTTGTGGACGTCCTCACAGCGTATATCGCAAGTTTGGTTTATGCCGTGTTTGCTTCCGCGAAATGGCTTGTATAGGCGAGCTCCCTGGCGTGCGCAAAGCAAGCTGGTAGGAAGCTCTGGTGTGTAGGCATCTTTGCTACGGGCAAAGTGTGAACCACATGCACAGTTTCATCACGAACGAAGGAGAAGGAATCTATGAAGGTTACCGATCCCATAGCGGACATGTTAACGCGTATTCGTAACGCTAACTCCGCAGGTAAACCTGAGGTCTCTTTACCCTCCAGCAAGGTACTTGCTGAGGTAGCTCGCGTAATCTGCGAGGAAGGGTATATTGAGTCCTTTGAGATTGAAGATAGTAAACCTCAAAAAACTTTACACATTACACTTAAGTATGGAGAAAAGCGCACACGCGTGATTCGCGGTATTCGCCGTATTTCTAAATGCGGTTTGCGTATTTACTCCTCAGCAGATAAGCTGCCGCGCGTTCTTGGCGGTCTTGGCACTGCTGTAATCTCAACTTCTAAAGGCATGATGTGCGATCGTGACGCTCGTAAATTGGGCGTTGGCGGCGAGGTCATTGCCTATATTTGGTAATCGTTACTCATCTGGATAGGAGCAGACAATGTCTCG
Source organism: Fannyhessea sp. (assembly GCF_986145555.1). NCBI lineage: Bacteria > Bacillati > Actinomycetota > Coriobacteriia > Coriobacteriales > Atopobiaceae > Fannyhessea > Fannyhessea sp. The sequence continues at coordinate 34,631 of NZ_CFRCNA010000006.1, read as the reverse complement.
TATTGGTAAGAAGCCTGTCTTGGTTCCAGCCGGTGTAACGGTGACCATTGACGGAACTCACGTTGTTGCTAAGGGCAGCAAAGGCGAGCTTGAGCGCACATTTTCTGAGCTCGTTGTAATTAAAGAAGAGGGTCAAGAGCTTTTGGTTGAGCTCGCTGAGCCAACGGTAGAAGCCAACGCTCAACAAGGTTTAACACGTACCCTGCTTCACAACATGGTAATCGGTGTTTCGGAAGGCTTTGAGAAGCGTCTTGAGCTTGCTGGTGTTGGTTATCGTGCTTCACTTAAAGGTAAAGACTTGGATTTATCTCTGGGTTACTCGCACCCTGTTATTTATCCTTGCCCAGCCGAAATGTCATTTGAGGTTCCCGATAACACTCACATTGTAGTTAAGGGAATTTCTAAGGAGCAAGTTGGTCAAGTTGCTGCTGAAATTCGTTCTAAGCGTCCTCCTGAGCCTTACAAAGGTAAAGGTATTCACTACGAAGGCGAACACATTCGCAGAAAACTTGGTAAGGCTGCTAAGTAGTTTTACTTCACCTAGGAAGTCTGTTACCCCGTTAGGTAGCGGCATGTTGAAGGAGAAAGTATGAACAAGAACCAGGCTAAGCTTGCGGGTCTTAAACGCCGCAAACGCCGTGTTCGTTCCAAGGTATTTGGAACAGCTGAGCGTCCTCGTTTGAGCGTGCATCGTACAAACGCTCATATTTACGCTCAAGTTATTGATGACTGTGACGCTAAGGTAATCTGCGCTGTTTCTACCTTAACCGCAGAAATTAAAAGTCAAGTAAAAGTTGGTTCAAATAAAGAAGCTGCAGAGCTTGTAGGTAAACTTGTTGCTGAGCGTGCATTAAGCGCTGGCGTAAAAGAAGTTACCTTTGATCGTGGTGGACACATTTACCATGGTCGCATTAAGGCTTTGGCAGAAGGTGCCCGCGAAGCGGGTCTGAAGTTCTAGGAGGAATTTGAATGCCACGTGATCGTAAGCGCCAGGATGACTCCGAGCTTCAGGAGCGCGTAGTTTACATCCATCGCGTATCTAAAACTGTAAAAGGTGGACGTCGTATGTCCTTACTTGCACTTGTTGTTGTAGGAGACGGCAAGGGTAATGTAGGAATTGGTATGGGTAAGTCTGCCGAGGTTCCACAAGCAATTCAAAAAGCTGTGGACGATGCAAAAAAGAACATGTTCCATGTGCCTATCACAGAAAATGGTTCAGTTCCTCATGCTGTTAAAGAGCACTATGGTGCTGGTTGTGTATTGATTCAACCTGCTGTACCTGGTACTGGTGTTATTGCTGGAGGTCCTGTTCGTCCTCTGTTCGAAATGGCAGGAATTACCAATGTACTGTCTAAGTCATTGGGTACCGGCAATGCTCTTAACATGATTAAAGCTGCTGCAAAAGGCTTGCAATCCTTAACAAGCCCCGAGGAAGCAGCTGCTCGTCGTGGTATGAGCGTAAAAGAGATGTTTAATGGAAAGGAGGCCTAAGCACCATGGCTGATAAAAAAGTAAGCGTTAAGCTTGTTCGCAGTGCTGTTGCATCTGTGAAAAAAGATCAAACATTGACCTGTCGTGCAATGGGTCTTCGTAAAATTGGTGACGTTTCGGTTCTCCCTGATAACCCAAGCGTCCGTGGAATGATCTTCAAGGTAAAGCACCTTGTTGAGGTTGAAGAGAACTAGGAGCAAGACATATGCAACTCAATGATCTTCGTCCTGCACAAGGTTCCAAGAAATCACGTAAGCGCATTGGTCGCGGAAACTCTTCTGGTTTTGGAACAACTGCTGGCCGCGGTACTAAAGGTCAGCTTTCACGTGCTGGTGGCGGTAAAGGAGCCGGATTTGAAGGTGGACAGCAGCCTTTAGCTATGCGTTTGCCTAAGCTTCCCGGTTTTACTAATCACAATCGTGTAGCATACACACCTGTTAATGTTGATCGTCTGAACACCTTGTTTGCCGATGGCGAAACCGTAAACGACGAAACATTAGTACAAAAAGGTGTAATTAAACACACCTATATTCCTGTTAAGGTTTTGGGTAACGGTGAACTTTCTAAGAAACTTACCGTATCTGTTGATAAGGTTTCTGCTTCTGCTAAAGCAAAAATTGAGGCAGCCGGAGGAAAGGTCGAGTAAGCGTGTTTAAGGGCATCTCGAGCGCATTTCGCATCAAGGAGTTAAGAAACAAGATTTTCATTACGGTGGCAATCCTGTTGCTTTATCGTTTTGGCGCATATTTACCTGCACCTGGTGTGCCGTTTGCTCGCATGCTCCAGGCATTTCAAGAGGCTTCCGCTGGTAGTGGTGCAGTAGCTGTACTCAATCTTTTTTCTGGTGGAGCTCTTTCTCGCGTTTCCGTTTTTAGTTTAGGAATTATGCCGTATATCACGGCTCAGATTATTTTGCAGATGTTCCAAGCGGTTATACCTTCACTTGGAGAGCTTGCAAAAGAAGGCGAATCAGGACAACGTAAGATTACGCAGTACACGCGTTATCTTACGGTTGTTCTGGCGTTGGTAAATGCGGTTGGATATTACTTTTTATTCAAGAGTTATGGAATTAGTTTTTCAAACCTTGGTTTTCCTGAATATATCGAAGCGTTTATCATCGTAGGAGTCTTGCTTGTTGGCGCTATGATTATTATGTGGCTTGGTGAAGTTATCACGCAACGCGGTGTTGGTAACGGAATGTCACTTATCATCTTCGCAAACATTATGGCTGGTCTTCCTTCTGCGCTCACCTCCTCGGTTAATACCTCTACCTTTGGTATGGTAACAACACTTGTTACGCTCCTTGTTATTTTGGCTATTATCCCCATTATTATCTTCATTGAGCGTGGCCAGCGTCGTATTCCTGTTCAATACGCTAAGCGCGTGATGGGAAGACGAATTATGGGTGGTCAGTCTACCTACCTTCCTATTAAGGTTAATACGGCAGGCGTTGTTCCTATTATCTTTGCTTCTGCTTTGTTATATATGCCTGCTCAGGTTGCAGTATTTTTCCCGCGTGTTGACTGGATTCAGGCTTTTGCTAACTCCCTTTCTACGGGCTGGGTAAACTGGGTATTATCGGTTGTACTTATCGTATTTTTTGCCTATTTCTATACTGCTATGGTATTTAACCCTGATGAAACTGCAGATCAGCTAAAAAAAGCGGGCGGATTTGTGCCTGGTGTTCGCCCTGGTGGCGCAACGGCCGCTTATATTAAAGATGTGTTGGATCACATTACGTTACCTGGTGCACTGTTTATGGCTGCAATTGCTGTTATTCCTTCTATTATGTTTAGGTTTACGGGGAATACGTTGTTGCAAGCGTTTGGCGGTACTTCAGTGCTTATTATGGTTGGCGTTGCTATGGATACAATTTCTCAGCTTGAAAGCCAGCTCAAAATGCACAATTACGAGGGACTTTTCCATTAGAGCTGCTGGGTACCATAGAGTGCATTTCTATTGGCACACTTATAAGATTATAAAGCGGAGCTTATGGCTCCGCTTTTTTGTTGGCTGAGTACATGATGGTGCCTATTATCCGAGATTTTTAACCTTAATGCCTGTATTTTGCGCAGGGCGATCACGCTAGATTCCATAAACTGATAGTGAGGTTGTACGCTTTTGAAAAATCTCAATCTTCGTGTGTTTAAGTTAAAAAACGTGTTACATTAGTCATATCTGTTTAACAATCGAAAGGTGTTGAATCCTATGAATTTAGTACTTCTCGGTGCACCTGGTGCAGGAAAAGGTACACAAGCGCAAAAACTTGTTGCTGAATTTGGTTTTGTTCATATTTCTACAGGAGACCTACTTAGAAGTGCGGTTTCGGCTCATACAGAATTGGGGAGTCAAGCCGAGTCTTATATGAAGGCGGGAAAGCTTGTACCCGATGAGCTTGTAATTGGGCTGGTTAAAGAGCGCCTTTCGCATGATGATGTAGAAAAGGGATTCTTGCTTGATGGGTTCCCACGCAATTGCGACCAGGCTCAAGTTTTGGACGCCGAGCTTGCAACACTTGGCAAAACCCTTGATGGTGCGCTTTATGTAAATGTGTCTAAAGACTTAATTGTTAAGCGCCTGAGCTCGCGTAGAACTTGCCGCGATTGTGCTTATACTGCCCCTGCTGGCTGTGATGTTTGCCCTGCTTGTGGCGGTCAGATGTATCAACGCGATGATGATAAGCCCGAAACTATTCAAAAGCGCCTTGAAACTTATGAAACCCAAACTGCTCCTTTAGTTGATTATTACAAAGCTCAGTCTAAACTCAAGGAGGTGGACGGAGCCGCTGACCCCGATGAGGTATTTACACGTGTCAAAGAGCTCCTTTCCTTATGATCCATATTAAAAGTCCGCAAGAAATTGAAGAGATGAAGCGCGCGGGAAAGCTTTCCAAAGAAGCTTTGCGCTTTGCAGGAACCCTGGTAAAACCTGGTGTTACTACCAAAGAAATTGACAGCGCAGTAGAAAACTTTATTCGTCTTCACGGTGGAATTCCTACGTTTAAGGGTTACTACGGATATCCGGCTTCGCTTTGTTCTTCTATTAACGATCAAATTGTTCACGGCATTCCTTCTCCTAGCACGGTACTTAAAGAAGGTGACATCATCTCCATTGACACAGGCGCTACTGTTGATGGTTGGGTTGGTGACAACGCTTGGACATTTTATGTAGGTGCAGTAAGCGACGAAGCAAAAGCGCTGTGTGAAATTACGCGCGACTGTCTTCATGATGCTATTGAACAGGCTCTCCCTGGAAATCATTTGGGCGATATTGGATTTGCTGCACAAAGTTTGGCAGAAAAGCATGGTTATGGTGTTGTGCGCGATTATGTTGGCCACGGTGTTGGACACGACATGCATGAAGATCCCAATGTTCCTAATTACGGTAAAAAGGGACGTGGTGTAAGACTGCAGGTAGGTATGGTTATTGCTATTGAACCTATGATTACGCTGGGAGATTATGCAAGCCATACGTTGCCCGATGGGTGGGGCGTTGTAACCGATGATGGTCAAATTGCTGCCCACTATGAAAACACGCTTGCCATTACCAAAGATGGTCCCGTTGTTTTAACGGCAGATGATCTTGGTGCCGATTGTATTATGCAAGGTGGCGAATCTGACTCATAAAAGTTGTGGGTCAAAAGACAAGTGCGCGCGCGATTGAGATGCATGCGGAGTAACATAGGAAGAAAGTTTGTAGGACTTTTGTGTAATTGTGTACAATACGTGTTGCTATTTCCATTCGTGCTGATTTTATGTATGATAAATGATCGCTGTGATTTGTAAGAAGAAAGTAGGTACGGTGAGTAAACAAGACGGAATCGAGCTTGAAGGCACAGTGCTGGAGCCTTTACCAAACGCAATGTTTAATGTAGAGCTCGAAAACGGTAAAACCATTCTCTGTACTATTTCCGGTAAGATACGCATGAATTATATTCGTATTTTGCCTGGCGATAAGGTAACGGTAGAAATATCTCCGTATGACCTCACCAGAGGTCGTATTACCTATCGCTACAAATAACCCCGTTACATCACGGCAGTTGTTTCGCCTGCGGCTGGGCGTTTATAAACAGATGCTTGTACTAAGCGCATCTGTTGCTACCAGTTTATTCGTACTACTGGGAGGAAGTTTAAGATGAAGGTACGCCCTTCGGTAAAGAAGATGTGCGACAAATGCAAAGTCATTCGTCGTCATGGCAAGGTTTACGTGATCTGCGAGAACCCTCGCCACAAGCAGCGTCAGGGCTAAGAGAGGAGCTCGAAGTTGGCACGTATTAACGGTGTCGATCTTCCACGCGACAAGCGTGTAGAAGTCGGTCTAACGTATTTATACGGTGTTGGGCAAACAAGAGCTACTAAAGTTTGTGCCGAGACCGGTATTAATCCAGATACTCGCGTTAAGGATCTTACAGAGGATGAAGTTACCAAGCTTCGTGACTATATCGATGCAAACTTCACCACTGAAGGTGACTTACGACGTGAAGTAAGGCAAAACACTGCTCGCCTGATGGAGATTGGTTGCTATCGCGGCCTTCGCCATCGTAAGGGTCTTCCTGTACGCGGTCAGCGCACCCATACAAACGCTCGTACCCGTAAAGGTAAGAGACGTCAAATTGGTGCTAAGAAGAAGGCCTAGGAGTAGATTATGCCAAAGAAAAATCAAAAGACCCAGCATATTCGTCGCTCTGAGCGTAAGAATATCGCAGTTGGTCAAGCTCATATCAAGAGCACATTTAATAACACAACTATTTCTATTACTGATCCCCAAGGCAACGTTATTGCTTGGCAATCAGGCGGAACTGTTGGCTTTAAAGGCTCTCGTAAGTCAACTCCATTTGCTGCTCAAGTTGCTGCTGAAGCATGCGCAAAGGCTGCTATGGAGCACGGTCTTCATAAAGTAGCAGTATTCGTCAAAGGACCGGGTTCTGGTCGCGAGACCGCAATCCGTTCTCTTCAGGCAGCCGGACTTGAAGTTTCTGGTATTCAGGATAAAACACCTGTACCGCACAACGGTTGCCGTCCATGCAAACGTCGTCGCGTGTAATAAGGAAGGACAGTAACTATGGCAATTGATAGGACCCCTGTCCTCAAGAGATGCCGTCAACTCGAGATTGAACCAGTTGTTATGGGAATTAACAAGAAGTCCAATCGTCAACCAAGACAACGTCGTCGTCAGTTGAGCGAGTATGGTACTCAGCTTCGTGAAAAACAAAAAGCTAAATTTATTTACGGTATTCTTGAGAAACAGTTTCGCGGTTATTACACCAAAGCTATGAAGGCTGAGGGTATTACTGGTGATAACCTTATGAGTTTGTTAGAAACCCGTTTGGATAATGTTGTTTTCCGTCTTGGTTTTGCTCGTACTCGTAAAGAGTCTCGTCAAACAATTCGTCACGGACACATTACCGTTAACGGTAAACGTGTAGACATTCCTTCTTATCAGGTAAAGGCTGACGATGTTATTGCTGTTAGCTCTAAAGCAAAAGATTTGCTTCCTATTAAGGAGTCTCTTATCGTTTCTGAGCGTATGGCAGTTCCTGCTTGGCTTGAGGTTGATGTAGAAAAGCTTCAAGGTAAAGTTCTTCAAATTCCTGTACGCGATCAAATTGACCTTGATATCGATGCTCAGCTCATCGTTGAGCTCTATTCTAAGTAACCTGATTGGCAGGAGGTATTCATGTCAGAATTCATCCGTCCACAGGTTAGTGTGGTGGATATATCCGAAAACCTTGCTCGAGTCAATGTTGAACCATTGGAGCGTGGCTATGGTGACACATTGGGTAACTCCATGCGTCGTGTGCTGCTTTCTTCGCTTGAAGGTGCAGCTGTAGAAGCTATTTCCATTGATGGTGTTCAGCACGAATTCTCAACTGTTGATGGCGTATATGAAGACGTTACCGACATTGTACTTAACGTAAAAGGCTTGGTATTTCACGCTAACGGTTCAGGTGAAACGGCAGAAGCTTCGATCTCTATCGACGGTCCTTGCACTGTTACCGGTGGAGATTTTAAGATTCCTGCTGAATTTGAGCTTATTAACAAAGATCATGTTATTTGCACGTTGGGCGAGGGTGGCCACCTGGCTATGCGTATGCGCATCGGCGTAGGTCGCGGTTATGTTTCAGGTGACGACAACGAGCGCGATGAAGATCCCATTGGTGTTATTCATGTTGACTCGCTTTACTCTCCTGTTCGTCGCTGTGCAAAGACTGTCGAGCCTTGTCGTGTTGGTCAACACACCAATTATGACCGTCTGATTCTTGAGATCGAAACAAACGGTTCAATAAGTCCTCGTGATGCAGTTATCGAAGCTGCAGACATTATTAACCAACACATGGCAGCGTTCATGGATTTGGCCGAAGACGAAGAAGAGCCACAAGAGGATGTTTCGATTTTCTCTAACGAAGAGGAAGAAGAGAACACCGAGCTTGATAAGCAGATTGAGGATCTTGATTTGTCCGTACGCTCATACAACTGTCTTAAGCGCGCAGGCATCCATAATGTTCGTCAACTTGTAGAATTCTCTGAGAATGATTTACTTAACATTCGCAACTTTGGCGTAAAAAGTATTGAAGAGGTTCGCGACAAGCTTGAGGACGCAGGATTGGGACTTAAGCCTTAAGCCACAATAATGTGCTATTGAGGAGAAACTAGACCATGAGACACAATAAAAAAAGAGGTATGAAGCTTGGCACTGATGCCAGCCATACCAAAGCAATGAAAAGGAGCTTGATTGCGTCCCTGCTTGCGAATGACCGTATTAAGACGCTCGAAGCACGCGCAAAAGCTATTCGTCCTGAGGTAGATAAGGTTATCACTTGGGCAAAGAAGGGTGACGTTCATGCACGTCGTCTGGCTATTGCCAAAGTTGGTGACAAAGAAGTTGTACGTCAGGTATTCGAAAAGGCTGCTCAAGGCCTTTGGGCTGATCGCCAAGGCGGATATACACGTATTATGAAGCTTGGTCCTCGTAAGGGTGACGCTGCAGAAGTTGTTATCATTGAGGTTGTTACCGAAAGTGTTGCCAGTGCAGCTCCTGCAACCAAGGTAGAAAAGGTTGCTAAGCCTGCCAAGGCTCAAGAGGCTGAGAAAGCGCAAGACACCAAAGAATCAGCTGATTCAAAGGATGAGAACGCACAAGCTTAAGGACAGCTAAAAAACTGAGGCATAATGTATGTCTCACGTTAAAACGCCTTTAAAGACCTCGTTTTTGCGAGGTCTTTTTTATTTTGCTAGACTTCATTTTTTGGCTAGACTTTATTTTCCAGTGGCTTTTTAATTGGCTCATTTATTCGTATAATCAGATAGCATAATATATGCCCTTGGTTTTTATATGCGAAAGGTTCTTCTGTGGCGCTCTGTTGTTCTCATATTACTTGTAGCTACCAGCACGATAGCGCCTTTGTTTTACATGAACTTTCGCTTACGTGTAAATCGGGTATGCGTATAGCACTTGTGGGTTCTAACGGTGCAGGTAAATCTACGCTTGTTAAAGTTCTTGCAGGTCATATGCCTTGTCAAGCAGGGCATGTAACATTTGATAATTATACAATTACTCCAAACGAATCGCTTGATGTTCTGACACGCGCGCGTCTTTGCGGTTTTGTTCATCAAGACCCCTATACGCAGTGCGTAAGTCCTTCTGTTTTTGATACGCTTGCGTTTGGCCCTCTTAATTTAGGACTTTCAGTGCAAGATGTACACGCTCGTGTAAAAGAGGTGCTGGAGTTTGCACATATTTCGCACCTTGCAGGGCGCATGCTCGATACACTTTCGGGTGGTGAAATGCAGCGTGTAGCGTTTGCAGCTACGCTGGCACTTCATCCGCGCTACCTTGTTTTAGACGAAGCATTTTCACAGCTTGATCCCATCTCATCGCAGCAACTTCATGCAACAATTGAGCATTTGGTTAAGACGGGCTTTGATGGAGCGCCTTTGGGCGTGATAGAAATAACGCATAATGCTCAAGATCTAACATATGTTGATAAGGTTGCGGTACTTCATCAGGGAAAGATAGCCGCAGAAGTAAGCCCTTCCGAGTTTTTATCCAATCCTACATTGCAAGAATACGCCGATTTTATAGATGAATCCGCATATATGCGTGCTATGAATATGCAGAATGAGGCTCTGTTGGCAGCTGACGCGTGTGAGAGGCGGTCTCAGGCCACAGAAGCGCGCAACGAGCACGAAAGGTGCGCAAAGTCTATAGGAGCGAGCTACGAACGTCCAATGCGGCCTCATTCCACAGGCGCGTGCTTACAGCCCACAGGCACGCCCGAGGGGCACGAAACGCGCATACAGCCCACAGGAGCACACAACGAGGGTACACAGCACCCACAGCCCACACAGCACCCACAGCCCACACTGGTTGTATCTAAGCTTGTGCCGCGGCTTTTAGGAGACGCGCCATCCTCTCGTAGCGCTCAAAGCGCCGTGTCGTATAATTTTTCGTTGTATCCAGGAGAATTAACAGTTGTTGTGGGTAGTTCGGGATCGGGTAAAACCACTCTTGCGCTTAACCTTATTGGTGCGTGTAAACCACAGCAGGGAAGTGTAACGCTTAACGGCCTGCCTGTTGTGCTGGGCGATTGCGCTTTTATGTTTCAGCGTGTTGAGGACCAGCTATTTTGTCCAACGGTGCTTGATGAGGTCACTTTTGGACTAAAAAATCAGGGACTTTCTTGTAACGATGCCACGCGTAAGGCAAAAAAGATGCTGTCGCTGTTGGGCGTTCCCGCGGACACATTTGAGTGCAATCCATATCAGCTGTCTGGTGGTATGCGAAAACGCGTGGGTATCGCCGCTATTTTGGCGTTGGATAAGCCGGTGTATATTTTAGATGAGTGCACAAGTGGATTAGATGGCGCAGGTAGACGCCTTGTTCGTCGTGCGATTCGCATGCTGTTAGATCAGCATAAAAGCGTTATGGTGATTACTCATCATATGAGCGAGTGGGAAGAGATTCCTCATAAGCTCCTTGTGGTTCGCGATTCGGTAAGTTTATAAACGAAAGCGCTTGTACGCGCGGGCCTACCATGTAAGCGTTTTGCTCAAAACACTGAAGAAATGTCGGTTTTGGACATAAAAAACTTTGAAGAAATGTCGATAATTCGCTAAAATAACCTTGAAGAAATGTCGGTTTTGGGCATAAAAGACTTTGAAGAAACGTAAATGAAACGAGAAAAACTATGTATATGCAGCGAAAAGCTTACAACAAATTACTTGAGTGGAAAAACTCATACGCTGCGCGTTATGCCGCTCTTTTGGAAGGGCCACGCCGCGTGGGTAAATCTACCATTGCCGAGCAATTTGCCAGCCACGAGTATCGCTCCTACGTTCTCATTGACTTTTCTCAAGTATCGCGTGAAGTGCTCGCTTGTTTTGATGACATTGCTGATTTGGATATGTTTTTTATTCGTCTGCAAGCCGCAACGGGCACGACGCTTTATGAACATGCATCTGTACTGATTTTTGATGAAGTGCAACTTTTTCCGCGTGCGCGTCAGGCCGTTAAACACCTTGTTAAAAATGGTCGCTATCATGTGATAGAAACGGGTTCGTTAATTTCTATACAAAAAAATGTAAAGGATATCCTTATTCCATCAGAAGAGATGAAGATTCCTGTATATCCTATGGATTACGAGGAGTTTTGTTGGGCAACACAGCAGAACTTTGAGGTAATTAGGACGCTCTATGCACAAGACAAGCACGTGGGCAGTGATATTACGCGCAAGCTTATGCGTGACCTACGTATTTATATGGCTGTAGGCGGTATGCCGCAAGCTGTTGAAGCATATGTGAATGGAAAGAATTTTCAAACAATTGACCACATAAAACGACAAATTATTGAACTCTATGAAGCTGATTTTAGAAAAATTGATGCGTCAGGTAAACTATCTGCGCTTTTTCACTCCATTCCAGCCCAGTTAGCTAGAGGCACAAGGAAATATCGGATATCTTCTGCAACGGGTAAAAGGCGCTTAAACTCTGATAACCGTCTGATATCTGATCTCATAGATTCGCGTACGGTCCTTGCCTGTTATAATTCCTCTGACCCAAGTGTTGCCCTCTCGCAAACTAAGGATTTAGATAGCTATAAGCTTTACCTGGCAGATACGGGTTTATTTGTAACACTCATGTTTTCAGATAGGTCGCAGGCAGAAAACGAGATATACACAAAGCTGCTCTCAGATAAATTACCAGCAAATTTGGGCTATTTGTATGAAAATCTTGTAGCACAAATTATCGCTTCAACAGGAAGAGAGCTCTTTTATCATACGTGGGATAGGGATCAGAGCTCGCATTATTATGAGGTTGATTTTTTGATCACGTGTGGAACAAAAGTGCATGCGTTTGAGGTTAAGTCTTCTGGTTTGGGAAAGTATGAATCTCTGAGGGCGTTTTGTAAAAAATACTCAAGCATAATTGCGCGTGCATATGTTCTTTCCCAAAAAGATTTTGCACATGTGGGCGAGGTAAATCTGGTGCCTCTTTATGCGATCCCTGCTTTGTTGGAGAAGTGCTGACGGGTACACTCATTGCCGTTTCTTTTCTCATCTTTTAACTATGCACAGCATAACACCTATTGACTAAGATATACTATGCGGTACAATGTATATAGAATAACTGCGAATATGCATATACACCAAGCGCGTGTGCATCTGTACTAACACTAAGAATACATGTACAGAACGCATTTACTAAGAGGCACGACAACATGCGGCGGGCTTAAAACAGGATGGTTTTGCAATGAATGAGGAATGGGTATCGCAAATCAAACGAGGAACATTGGAATATGTCCTCATGCTTTTAATACTTCAAAAAGATCGCTATGGCTATGACTTGATCCAGATGCTTAATACCTACCCCATGCTTAAGACCAAGGAAAGCACGATTTATCCGCTGCTCAGAAGATTATTAAAAAACGGTTATCTTGAGTCCTATTGGCAACATATAGATGAAGGAACTCCTGCTAGAAAGTATTATCGGATAACGCCAGCAGGCACTTTGTATGTAAATCAATTAGATAGTGATTGGAACGTACTTACTCAAAGCATTTCTAAACTAAAGACAAGTAATACCAATAGTTAGAGGTGGTCTCGATGAACAAGGAGTTGACCCCACCAAACAAAACAGCACTGTTGCCGACAATTAGACAGATGATTGCAGGGCGCTCGCTATTACGTAACTTCACTTAAAAGATAGTTTAGTTGTCAGCATGCATAGAAAGGCGGACATCATGAATAAAAAACTTGGCAAGCGCCTCGAAAAATACCTGTCGCAGGTAGATCGATATTTAATACATATGCCTGTTTCAGAAAAAACGGATATATTAAGCGAGCTTAAAAGCTCTTTTTACGAGCGTTTGAATAATGGGCAGCGTGAGGAAGACATACTTGCCGAAATGGAGCCGGCAAAAGTTGTTGCCTTGAATTACATGGGGGCGTCTATTGTCCAAAATAAAGAATTTTCTCTTTCACAATTCATGAAAGTATTAGGATTTTATTCGTTTGCCTCGATGCTTTGGATTTCGATTATTCCAACGCTTGCAGTTTTAGCGGTATCATTTAGCTTTGCAAGTGCGATGAGCATTTTGTGTGCCGCATTAGGTTTTATAAAGGGGATTTGGCCAAGCCCTTTGCTTAATGACATGGTGTTTGTATTTTTTGACCATGAAGTTTCGGGTGTGTACGCATTACTAGCAGGATTACTCCTAGCAATAGTTTTTGCCGCACTGGCAATGCTGTGTTGGAACGTAACCGTTAAAATAGTGCAATATCTGCAAGAGAAATCGTGGCGGCTTAAATTTCGACGCGAGAAGTGCTAAAGGGGAGAGAGCTGGCGCTGCAGCCAAAACGGTTTTGCTTGCAGCACGGAACAGCCAGCAGCAAGCAAAACGGTGCTTCTTACAGCACGGCACAACCAGTAGCAAGCAAAACGCACATGATGAGACAGACCATGACACAAGACACTACCATAGTTTCTAAACCCTACACAAACGAACATCCTGCTTGTCCTTCGGGTTTTTGGGCATACGTTTGCGCGCCCTGGAGCGATATACGCTTTGTCGTCTGCGTGTCACTTCTATTTTTTGTGCTGCTGTGGTGCGTTCACACATGGTATGGTCTTGCGATTTGTGTTGTTCTAGCGTTTATATATGCGTATACATCAAAAATTTTTACGCGGCAAACAACTATCTTTTTTCTGCCGTTTGTTTGGTTTACGGTGCTATCTCTGCTCTTTAACGGCTTAGTTTTTGGCAGTCCCGATATGGTTATACTGGGTAACTTTGGGTTTAGAATATCGGGCATTATACGAACTGCAATGGTTGGAAGCCGTATTTTATGCATGATTATGATTTGCACAAGCATTGCAACACGGTTCACGGTTCTTGATACAGTGATTTGTATACGAAGTTTGCTATCGCCATTCAGATTTTTACATATCCCTGTTGACCATATTGAACTCATTATGTCTATGACGTTATGTTCTTTTCCTCCCGTTATGCGCGAGGTGCGCATGCTGATGATTTCTCAGCAAATTCGAGGTGTTGCGTTTCATAACGTATCTCTTAAAAAGCGCCTGAACGCATGGATAAGTGTCTTTGTACCACTGGTTATTCGTTTTTTTAGGATGTCAGCCTTTCAAGCGTTGTCAATGAAGGAACACGGATATAACGGTCAGGCGCGACGTTTGCCGCAGCCTCTTGCGCGTGGTGCATGGGCATGTAACCTCTGTGTTTTTGTGATCGGCTGTGTCATACTGATGGTGTTCTAACTGCATAAGCAGAGATGTACAAGCGAAAATACGTAAGCGAAAATGCATAAGTGAGGTTTTATGAACGATAAGCATAAAGCAGACGCCTCGCGCGAAACGAGTGTCTCATCTGCCATCGAGCGCGCGAGCGCTGATGGTCACGCAACATGCACTGCACGCACATCTGAATTTGATCCTTTTGTCGCAACCCTTGTTATACGTTTTGGCTATGTAGGTACTCATTTTTGTGGATATGCAGCTCAAAACGAGTCAGTTCGAAGCGTTGAGGGTTGCCTTACGCGCGCTCTTTCTACATTTTTGAGACGAAACATTACGCTTACCTGTGCAGGGAGAACCGATGCTGGTGTGCACGCACACGCTCAGTATGTGAGTTTTCCAATCACCCAAAGTGAGCTCGGCATGTCTAAGCATAAAATTATGAGCGCACTTAGTGGCTTATGCCCCGATGATATTTCAATTAGAACGCTTTATCGTGCACCGCTCGACTTTTCTGCTCGTTTTAGCGCACGCGAGCGAAGCTACACATACCGCATTGCGCTCGGTCCGCTTAAGCCTATTCTTACTCATGAATTTGTATGGTGGGTAAAAAATATTCCTCATGTTTGTATGGACGATATGAACGCAGCGGGGGAGTATCTCACGGGTGAGCATAATTTCAAAAGTTTTTGTAAAGCCAGTTCTGCTCAGCTCTTAGAGGAGCAAGGTTTATCGCTTAACCGCTGCTTAACAAGCATTAAGGTTTCTCGCGATTATATCGTGGGCGAGCAGATTTTGCGCCTGGATATAACGGGTAATGCATTTTTGCATAATATGGTGCGCATTATAACCGCCTCGCTTTTAGAAGTGGGTCGAGGCGCGCGCCAACCCGATTGGATCCAAGATGTGTTAAGACAACAAACCAGAACCGCCGCGGCAATGACTGCACCTGCGCAAGGTCTTACGCTTGAGCACGTGGGTTATCCTGCCGGCTTGCTGGTACCGTGGAGCAATGAATAAAGTTTGGAGCATGCATATACGCGCTGAAGCGCGCGACACAACACAGGACACAACACAGGAAATAACACACATGCGCAAGACACGTACTTAACGTCTGTTGCTGCAACGCACACACATTTTCGTGCGCCATTTTCACACGCTCATCGAATTTTGTATTTGTCTTGTAATTCGCGTGCTGTTCACTGCTTCAACACAACTTTATGGCGTAAGTATTCCATACTAGATGTGCAATAAGGGATAGAGCTTGTGTATAGGAGTACGAAATATGGCTCCAAAAGCGCCTAAAATTTCAGTTATCATGCCTGCATACAATGTAGAGGGGTATGTTCAGCGTGCCGTTGAATCTTTGCAGCAGCAAACGCTTACCAACTTTGAGCTGCTTGTTGTAGATGATGGTTCTACCGATAGAACGGGCGCCATTTTAGATGCCCTTGAAATGCGAGACACACGTATTACCGTTTTTCATACACCTAATGCTGGTGCGCCTGCGGCTCGTAATTTTGCGTTGGACAAAGCACGCGGATCATACGTTATGTTTATGGATGCCGATGACTGGGCAGACAATCACATGCTAGAAGATATGTATGTCTACGCCGTAAAGCATGGTCTTGAGCTGGTAATCTCTGGTTTTTATATTGATACGTATTATGGACGCGATAATCAGTTTACAACCGAAATCAAGCATTGCAAAACAAAGGTTTTTTCTTCTAGAGACGAGTTTAGGCTGTTGGCATATCGACTTTTTGATGAAAATCAGCTCTATACGCCGTGGAATAAGCTCTTTTTGCGCGAGCGCATAGAGGCAATACATGCACGTTTTCGTAATACGTTTTGGGATGATTTTCCTTTTGTGCTTGATTATATTCGCGATTGTGAAAAAGTGGGCGTATTGTCGCAGCCGTACTACCATTTTATTCGCGCACGTAAAGAGTCTGAAACCGCGCGTTGGCGCAAAGACATGTACCAAAAGCGCGAAGAAGAGCACGCGTGGATGTGCGATTTATATCAACACTGGAATTTGCACGACGAACCTCATGCCTTTGAGATGATTCAAAGACGCTATATTGAGCGGCTTATTGGATGTATCGAAAATGTTTGCAATCCTGCTTGTACGCTTTCGGTACCCCAAAAGCTGCAGCACATTAAAGATATGATTTCTACGTCGCAGGCTCAAAAAGCTGTTATGTTTGCGCATCCTCGTTCTAAAATGATGGAGCTTATGCTTGTTCCTATCAGGCGCAAAAATGCACGTCTTTGCTATCAAGAAGGTAAATTTATTTCGTTTGTTAAACGTCACAATGCACATTTGTTTGCTTTGCTTAAAGCACGGCGATAAGTTATGAGGAGATAAACTATGGCATCGGTTACACTTGCAACAAAACAAGAAATTGCTCATGCGCTGTTGGCGGAGAAGGCCGTGTTCCTTAATCCTTCGCATCCGTTTACATGGGCAAGTGGAATTATTAGCCCTATTTATTGCGACAATCGTTTAACTTTAAGCTATCCTGCTACCAGAACGCTGGTTGATGAGTCACTTGCTGCGCTGGTTAAGCAGCTGTACCCTCAGACAGAGATCCTTATGGGAACTTCTACGGCAGGCATTGCGCATGCGGCAATTGCAGCAGATAGGCTTGGGCTTCCTATGGGATATGTTCGCGGTTCTGCCAAAGATCACGGCCGCAAAAACCAAATTGAAGGTCATCTTGAGCCTCAACAAAAATGTGTGGTTATCGAAGATCTTATTTCTACAGGTGGTAGCGTTTTGGATTGCGTTAATCCATTACGCGAGTTTGGTGCCGATGTTTTGGGTATTGTAAGCATATTTACCTATGGTATGCAAAAAGGTATTGAACGTTTGGCAGCAGCTCATGTTACCAACACAAGTTTGTGTGATTTAGACACCTTGGTTAAAGTTGCTGTTGAGGAAGGCTATATTCAACCGTCCGACGAGGCTCGTCTTTTGGCGTTTAGAGATAATCCTGCTGATGAGTCGTGGCGCACTGCATAGTGCAGGCACCACAACGTTTGTCTTGTTCAAAACATAACGAGCTTGTGTTCGCGCTTTTTCTACTATTTTTTGTTAATTACGTATGCATAAGCGCAATATCCCATGGCACATGGCAGAATGTAGCCTGGAACGGTCCATATACTATCTACAAGATGTGCAAGTACCGATAGGATTATAAGCACGGGAAGCATTACCAAAAGGCGTTTTGCTTTGGTATGTATATACGTTTTGTTATACCTTTCGCAGGATAGTTTATACCAGCTGTAAAGTGCATAAGCACTTATTGCAAGTATATACATCACGTGGAGTAAATCACTGTAAATTTCCGCGCTTGTAAGAAAAACTAACGGACTTAAATATCCTATCAATAAACGGGAGTCAAAGCCCTCAATGAGTTTAGTCTTGGTTTTCATAGCATCACCATGTACCTACAACGGGATTGGGGTATGCAGCGCCCCAATCGGCTTCAATGTATCAGAAAACTTTATGCATAAGATTAAGCCGATATATCAATGAGCGTGATGTCATATAAACTCCTTTTCTATTTTATACAGGAGCAATTTATATATGTCAAGAAAAAAATCACCTTGATGCACGATGTATCAAGGTGATTATGAAGCGTTAAACTACACAAGATAAAGCAGCAAACACGCTACCATGTAGTAGTTTTACACAAGCCTGCAACGAGTGGTTAAATTTATACAAGGTTACCGCAAATGCCCAAAAGGCGTGTTTATGAGGCAAGAAGAGTCTTAGTTATGCTGGCGGCAGCGCGTTTACCAGCACCCATCGCCAAAATAACCGTAGCTGCACCAGTTACAATGTCGCCACCTGCCCATATGCGCGGATTGGATGTGCGCCCGTCTTCGTCGGCGGTAATATAGCCCCATTTATTAAGCTCCATGCCGCCAATAAGTTTTGCAAATGGATTAGCGTTAGTACCAATAGCTGATATGGCAACATCACACGCTATGGTTTCAAGTGCGCCCTCAATAGGAATAGGGCGCCTACGTCCCGATTCATCGGGCTCGCCCAATTGCATTTTTTGAACCTTTACCCCACAAACACAGCCATCATCACCTGCAATAAATTCTACAGGCGCAACAAGAGGCATTACTTCAACGCCCTCTGCTTTGGCATGGTGGAGCTCTGCTTTACGAGCAGGCATTTCTTCTTCACTACGACGATAGGCAATAATCGCACGTTTTGCACCTAAACGTTTAGCCGTGCGAACTGCATCCATAGCAACGTTTCCGCCACCAAACACAACTACATTGCGGCCGTGTTTGGTAGGCGTGTCAAAGGTAGGAAAATTGTTTGCTTGCATAAGATTTGCACGTGTTAAATATTCATTAGCAAAAAAGACGTTTGGTAAGTTTTCTCCTGGGATGTTAAGAAACTTGGGCAAACCTGCACCAGTTCCTACAAATATCGCATCAAAACCTTTTTCGTCCAAAAGTTCTTGCGCATTTGCCAAACGACCCATAACCGAGTTGTATTCAAACGTTACGCCCAGTTTTTTAAGGCCATCTATCTCTCGTTTTACAATCTTTTTAGGAAGACGAAATTCGGGAATACCATACACCAACACACCGCCAGCAGTAAAAAAGGCTTCAAAAATGGTGACATCAAAGCCGTTACGGGCAAGCTCGCCAGCGCATGCTATACCTGCAGGACCCGATCCAATGATGGCGACTTTTTTACCATTTTTTGCCTTCATTTTGGGTGCACCAGCAAGCTCACTTCGGTCACCTAAAAAGCGCTCAAGCTGACCAATGGCAACCGGTTTGCCTCTGCGTCCTCGTACACAAACGCCTTCACACTGTGTTTCTTGAGGACACACGCGCCCACAAATTGCAGGGAGCAAAGATTGTTCATGGATAATATCTAAGCCTTCGCCATATTTTCCTTCGTAAATCTTTTGTATAAATGCAGGTATATTGATATTTACGGGGCAGCCTTCTACGCACAGCGGCCTTTTACAACGAAGACAACGCTGCGCTTCAGCATGAGCCATTTCAACCGTAAAACCCTTATCAACAGGGCGAAAATCTTTTGCGCGAAGTTCTGCAGGCTCTTCGTTATCGGCCACACGATCGGCTTTCATGTTGGGAATCCAACGATCTTTTACTTCGGGCATGACCGACTCTTTTCCTCGTATGCTTCAAGCGATTCGGCTTCTTCTTGTCGGTAGGCGCCAAGTCGTGCGCGCAGGTCATCCCAGTCGACAAGCGTTGCATCAAAATCAGGGCCGTCTACGCATGCAAACTTTGTTTGTCCACCCACTTCAACACGACAACAGCCACACATTCCGGTTCCATCTACCATAATGGGGTTAAGGGAGGCAATAATAGGAACGTTGTATTTTTGTGCGGTCATGGTCGAAAAGCGCATCATAGGAACAGGGCCTACGCAAAAAACGCGGTCGATAGCGCCTTGGCTGCAAAGACGCTCAAGCGGAGCGGTAACTACGCCTTGCTCGCCATATGAGCCATCATCGGTGGTAATGTGAATATGGTCTTGAGGTAATAGCTCTTTGAACTGCGGCTCTAACAATAAAAGTTCTTTAGAGCGCGCGCCCATAATAGCATGTACCTCGCATCCAGCTTTGGATAACAGCTTTGCAACGGGGAAAGCAATTGCCAATCCTACGCCGCCGCCAATGACTGCCCAGCGGCCTTCATGCATTTCTGTTGGTTTGCCTAAAGGGCCTGTTACATCAAGGAGTTCCTGACCTGCCTCAAATTGTGAAAGCAGGTAGGTTGTTTTCCCAATGCACATAAAAATGAATTCGATCCAGCCTTCTTGCGCATTCCAGTTGGCAAGCGTAAACGGCACGCGCTCTCCCGTTTCGTCGGCACGAACCATTAAAAATTGGCCAGCATGAGCGTGTTTGGCAATTTCGGGAGCGTACACGCGAAATTGAAACACTTTTTCTGAGTATTGTTTTTTCTCGAGAATTTTATACATTGCACATGATCCTCTCCTTGATGACAACACACATCCCCCAATGTATGCGCATCACATGTGGCACAACGTTCCCCTTTAACGATGTACCGAATGCAAATCTTTATACCAATACTAGCAATATTTTTATGAATTATCGGCAAGAGTTTTTTGGAAGCCGTTTGCCAGACATTTTTGACAAGTCACCGACGCTGCATCTACCGCAACGTCAAAAAGTTCTTGCTGCTTGCCGCGCACGGGCGTAAGAACATAGGTGGCTAAGCTCATACGCCCCGATGGCCTGCCAATTCCGCATTTAAGGCGCGCAAAATCAGAAGTTTGAAGCTTCTGCGCAAGCGAGCGTAAACCGTTGTGCCCGTTGAGTCCGCCGCCCCATTTGAGCTTTACGTTTCCTAAATCCATGTCACAGTCATCGTGGAGCACAAGAATATCACGTGTAGTGAGTTTAAGTTCACGCAAAAGTTTTGAAACAGGTCCTCCAGAAGTATTCATATAACCCTGTGGTTTTGCGATATATACCATCGAGCCATCAGCGCGTGAAGCTGCTGCTACTAAGCATCCTGCTTGAGATTTCCAATAGCTGGCATGCAAGTTGCGCGCGAGCGCGTCGCACGCCTCAAAGCCAATATTATGAGGCGTGCGCGCATATTCTGCTCCAGGATTTCCCAAACCAATAATGCATGATATCTGTGTTGGGATATGTTTTGGTGTAAAAAGATTGTCGCGGGACATCAAACGAGCTACATCTCTGAGTTTCCAGCACCTGATTCAGAAACTGAATGGTTGGTATAAACGTTGTAAATACAATTTGCCACAGTATCTGCAACGGTTATTGATTTAATCTTAGAACCAGGTGTGTTGGCTACAGGACAAGGAATTGCGTCTGTTACCACGCATTCAACAATAGGAGCGTTTTCAAGACGAGAAATGGCCTCTCCCGAGAACACACCATGTGTTGCCGAAACGTAAATATCTCCTGCGCCCATTTCTTTAAGCTTGGTGATAGAACCTACTAAAGTACCTGCGGTATCAATCATGTCGTCGTTAATAATGCACGTTTTGCCTTTAATGTTACCAATAATGCCCATAACTTCGGCGGCGTTATGCTTTGGACGACTTTTATGCGCAATGGCAACTTCGCAGCCCAGATAATCAGACAGTTTTTTGGCAACTTTAGCGCGTCCCATATCTGGCGATACAACTACGGTGTTATCCCAGTCAAAATCTTTTTTCTTAAAGTAATCACCAAACAGATAAAGAGCCGTTAGGTGCGTTACAGGAATATCAAAGAATCCTTGAATTTGGCCAGAGTGCAAATCAACCGTGATAATACGATCTACTCCTGCAGCTTCAAGCAGGTTAGCAACCAAACGTGCGGTAATAGGCTCGCGTGAGGAAGCTTTACGATCTTGGCGTGCATATCCGTAGTGGGGGATAACCGCGGTAAAGCTTGCAGCTGATGCGCGTGAAGCGGCATCTGCAACAATAAGGGTTTCCATCAGCAAATCATTAACATTTTTACCTGCAATACTTTGAATGAAGAATACTTCATCGCCGCGAACGGATTCCATAAAACGTGCGTAAATTTCACCGTTTGCAAATTGGTTAAGCGTCAAACCTTGAAGCTGAAGATGTAAAACATTTGCAATGCGCTCAGAAAGCTCGGTTGCACCATGACCGGCATACAACTTGATCTCTTTTTGATACGCAGTTGGCTCGCATAGTTTTTCGTACATGCTTAGTCCTCTTTCTTAAGCTTATCCCAATACTGATTTGCCCAATCCTTTTTTATGAGCTGTGAAGAACGCTCTATTGCAAGTGATCCTGCAGGAACGTCCTTGGTAATACAAGAACTTGCACCAATAAGTGCATTGTCTCCAATAGTAACAGGGGCTACCATCATAGTATCGCTTCCGATAAATACGTGGTTGCCAATTTCGGTATGGCTTTTGTGCTTGCCGTCGTAATTGCAGGTAATAGAGCCGCCACCAATATTAACGTCAGATCCTAAACGAGCATCGCCGATATAGGACAAGTGAGGAACTTTTGAGCGCTCCCCAATTTCTGAGCCTTTAATTTCTACATGAGTTCCTGCTTTAGCATTATGTTTTAGATGAGCATTGCCACGAATATATGCACGCGGTCCGCAAACCACACCATCGTCAATGCATGAGTCCACAATAACTGTTTCGTCTACCACGCACCCGTTTCCTACGGTTGCATTTGTCAGCCTGCTTTGAGGGCCAATAACGCAGTCTGATCCTATATGTGTTGAGCCCCATAAAAACGTTTGAGGTAAAAGTTCGCAGTCTTGGCCAATGCACACTTCGGGACCAACCCATACTTGTTGCGGATCAAGCATGCTTACACCTTGTTCCATAAGGCGTTCGTTGATACGCATTTGCATAATTTTAGTTAATTGCGCCAGCTGTATGCGACTGTTGACTCCTAAAGCTTCACGATAATCTTTGATATGAAGTGCGGCTACTGGTTGTTTAAGCTTGCGATAAAGCCCAATCATATCGGTGATATAGTATTCGTGCTGGGCATTGTCGCAGGTGAGCTCATCTATGTGTTGAGAAAGACGTCCACCGCAAAAACAGTACACACCCGAATTACATTCAGTAAGTTGTTCGCGTTGCTGCGGGGTGCAATCTTTATCTTCTATAATCTGTGAAATTTGGTCGTTTTCAAAGGTAAGGCGACCGTATCCCGTGCAGTCGGGAGGTGTCATGCTTATAACAGAGCAGGCATTATGGTGCTCTTTATTAAATGAAACAAGATTTTGTATAGTTTGAGGAGTAATTAAAGGCGAATCGCCGTAAAGTACGACAACAGGACCTTGAAAGCCGCCTAATTGCTCCTTTACACAAAGAACAGCGTGACCTGTTCCTCGTTGTTCGCGCTGTTCTACAAAAGTAAGTTGTTGCACCTGGTCTTTAAAGTTAATTTTGTCAAAATACGAACGTATTTCTTCTCCTTTATGACCAACTACTATGATGATGTGAGTAGCTCCTGCTTGTTGTGCTGCTTGAGCCGTCCACCAAATAAGTGGCTTATCAAGTAATTTATGCATAACTTTGGAGTGGTGAGATTTCATGCGTTTACCCTCGCCAGCAGCAAGGATGATTGCAGTCATGGGCATACGACGTGCCTTTCAATACATTGTGTATAGAAACATCATTAGTATCTCACATTTTATGATTTATAAAAGAGTGATATAAAAGAGAAGAAAATAAAACAAAAAAGTCAAGAGTGACGCGGAATATAAAGCGGTGTATAAAGCGGCATAAAAGCAAACCTAATAAAAAACCTCATAAAAAAATTGAGAGTGGAGGCTTTGTAGCAACAAAGCTAATAAAAAAGCCAAGCAAAAGCTTGACTATTCATAAACAATGGCTGGAGCAGCAGGGATCGAACCTACATTCCAGGTACCAAAAACCTGTGTCCTACCATTGGACGATGCTCCATTGTGCGCTTTAGTAGACTATCATATTTCTGTATAGCGTGCAAGTAGGAAGTAGCGACATTTCTATATCTCAAGAGGCGCACACAAAAGGGTCGTATGTTGTGCGCTCCTTCGTTTATAATCATGCACTTTGTATGTTGTTAGAGCTGCTTTGCAAGCCTTGTTAGTTTGTTACAAAGCATACGTTGCACAGAGCGCGTCAAGAAGCATAACAGCAATAGTTTGTGCATCCGAAGTGGTAAACGTTCCGTCATAGCTTAAACCTTCGGGCAGCTCCAGCCTAACAACGTGCGCGTTTGTGCATTCATCGCAACAAACCGCTTGAAGGCGTTGCGGAAGCGTTTCGATATTATCGCACGAAAGTGTTGGCACGCTTTGCACATGAGAATCTTTTGCAGGGGTTTCGGTGGAGAGCACAAAGATGCTCGTTAAATTTTGAGGAGCGTTATCAATAGTTTCAAGCAGGGTAATACCACTTTTCTCGCTTGTTGCTGAAGCAAGATTCCATATTCTACCAGCAATATTTCTTGAGATGGGATCCTGTGCGGTAAGACCTATGTGTATACGCTCGAGCACATCGGCTGCGCGAGAAAATGTCATCTTTCCCATCACTTGTACCGATGAGGTTTTTTGCCCTTCCCATACGTGATGAAGACGTTCTATTGCATCAAAGGTATCCTGAAATGCCATGCCATCACCAAGAGAGCCTTGACTTTCCTGAAATTCTTTAACTGCAGCTTCGGTATGGACACCATAATATCCGTCGGCTTCTCCGCAGGAAAAACCTAAGATATTCAAGCATGTTTGTAGCTGTTTAACATCGTTTCCGTGAAAGTTGGGTAAACGCAAGTAAAGCGTGCGATCGCCCATGGTATATGATGCGTCTACAAGCTCTGACCACATTTGCTCGTCTACGTCTGAGCTCAGCGAAAGATTATGATCTAGGCGAAATTTTCCCACGGCGCGTGCAGTTGACGCGCCAAAGTGCTGTTGTTTAATTTCAGATGAATCGATAGCGTAATCCAGGCGTGTTAGCCGGCTTTGAATATCCTCAACAGCCGCTCCCGTTGACCCTTCACGAATCGGGTTCATAGATCCTCCTTGTAACATGCTATTATGAGCTCAATGCTACTTTATAGACGCAGGCATTCAGCTTGGTAGTGTTCATGCGAGCAATAGTGTGGGTTATAGTTCAACATAACCAATTCGTATTGTATAAAAAAACTCCATGATATATTCGAAAGTTTTAGAATTTGCGAACGTTTTCACGAACAAACAACGAAACAAGCTCCAAGTGTACGCGTGTTCATATGTGATTGTGAACGTGTACATGTTTTGCTTGAGCAATTTGGCACGGTTGAATACGAGCTTACGACTAAACCTCCCTTTATGCATCCCTTATGCATTCCCTATGCATTCCCTATGCATTCCGCTGAATAAAAAATGCGGTCATTGCATGCAAAATAGCAACGGTGTCTTTAGAGAAAAGATTTTCATCTATACATGCATCAGCTTGTTGTGCTAAAGAACGCGCAAGGTTATGACTGTGCGTGCGCGCGCCTGATGCTTCTATGAGGGCGCATGCCTCGTCTAGTTCATCTGGCGAATTATGGGGCTTGGTTAAAATTTCTTTGAGCTGCGCACTTTGTAGTGCGTTCAAGTGCGAAAGTGCATACAGCGTGAGATAGGTTCGTTTACCTTCAACGATGTCACTTCGGAGGTCTTTTCCAAGTTTGTTTGCATCGCCAAAAAGGTTAAGCTCATCATCTTTCAACTGAAATGCTAAGCCTGCTTGTAGTCCATAAGCTCGCAGAGCCTCGCTGCGCTCTTGGTTTGCGCCAGCAAAGAGTGCTCCTATAACAAGGGGCGTGCTTGCGGAGTAATATGCTGTTTTTGATGTTGCCATATAGAGATAATCATCAAGCGAAATATCCCAACGATTCTCGTTTGACCAGCCCACATCAAGCGCTTGGCCTTCTATGGTGTGCTTCTCCATAGTTATAAATTCTTTTATGAGCCGAACTCGCAATTCATCAGAAATGCCCGAAAGCGAATTTATGCATTCTAGTGCATGTACAAGTGCGCTGTCACCCATATTGGTGGCAAGACCTGTTCCATGTACTCGATACAAACATGGCTCACCACGGCGCAGAAGACTCTCATCAGCTATATCATCATGAATAAGCGCTGCCGCTTGAAAATGCTCAAACGCGCAACTTATCTGAAGGAGTGTATCTGATACAGACTTTTGTATACTGCAGTTGTCTTTAAGCATACCTTCATATCCACATGCATAAGCTCCCAATACACACAGCGCTGGGCGAATTAATTTTCCGCCGTTCACGGTAAAGTGTGCAAGAGGCTGGTAGAGGTATGCTTTCAAATCTGACTGTGCTTGAGAGCCTAAGGGCTCTTGCAGACTCTGTGTAAGCGCGTGCACAATATAAGGCAGCGTTTCCTGCAAAAACGTAGTAAACGCTAAGCTTTCATGTGCACTTTTTTCATACTGAGTATTTAACATTCGTAACCCGATGGATTGCTTGATTGCCATTTCCAACCGTCGCGACACATGTCCATAATATCGTATTGCGCTTTCCAGCCCATTTCTTTATACGCCTTGCTACAATCTGCATAATTAGTTGCAACATCACCTGGTCGACGGGGTTCAATTTTATAGGGAAGCTCTTTGCCGCACGCCTCGGAAAATGCATGAATAATTTCGAGCACGGACGTTCCCTTACCGGTGCCCAAATTGAACACCTCGCAGCCTTGTTTGCCCTGCATCCAACGAAGTGCTGCAAGATGACCTGTTGCAAGATCCATAACGTGAATGTAATCACGAACACCTGTTCCATCGGGCGTTGGATAATCGTTGCCAAAAACATGCACGTATTCGCGTTTACCAACAGCAACTTGAGCTACATAAGGCAACAAATTATTGGGAATGCCGCGTGGGTCTTCGCCTATAAGTCCTGATGGGTGAGCGCCAATGGGGTTAAAGTAACGAAGCAGTACAACATTATACGTAGGATCGGCTACAACGATGTCGCTCAGAATTTGCTCGATCATCCATTTTGTCCAGCCGTAAGGATTGGTTGCATTTTTCTTTGGGCTTTCTTCGGTAAGAGGAAGCGAATCAGGATCGCCGTAGACCGTTGCCGAGCTTGAGAAAATAATAGAGCGACAGCCATGTTTTTTCATTACCTGGGTAAGCACCAGCGTGGACATAAGGTTGTTTGAATAATATTCAACTGGTTTAGAAACCGATTCGCCAACAGCTTTAAATCCTGCAAAATGAATAACACTTGAGATGGGATGTTTGCTAAATACCGAATCAAGTGCGCTTGCATCACAAACATTTGCCTGGTAAAACGTAAGATGTGTAAATGCTTCATCGCCTACAATGGTGTGAATACGGTCAAGAACATGTATGTTGGCGTTTGATAAGTCATCTACAATAACTACATCATATCCCGCACTTAAAAGGACAACGCAGGTATGACTTCCAATAAATCCTGCTCCGCCTGTTACTAGAACACATTGATGCTGTTCCATAGTCACACCGCTTTCTGTACGTTAAGACGTTAGTAAACAATCATTTTGTATAGTATACGCCCGTGCTGTGAGTAATAAGAAATTGGATTGTGTAAGCGGTAAGAAAACCCACAAACCGCACTGGGCAGTTTGTGGGCATTATGGCCTTAAATGGTGCAAAGCTTGTCTGTTTTAGTCTTCCAAAACAACAACAGGCTTAATGAGGTCTACTGGTTTTTCACGCATAGTAAAGATTGCCTCTTCGAGATGTTCCCAACCATGATAAAGGTGCGTTATCTCGGGGTGAAGGTCTAATCTACCTGCAGAAACAAGTGAGCTTAACTTCTCCATGCGCAAACGACCTCCAGGCATAAGACCACCGCGAATATCTTTGTGGCCCATGCCAACGCCCCATTCAACACGAGGAATGGTAACAAATTCACCTGAACCAAGATAGTTTACGTTGCCAATTTTTCCACCAGGCTTTAAGGCTTTGACAGCCTCTTCAAAGGTGGAGCAATTTCCGCCTGCAATACAAACGCGATCCACGCCTTTACCTTGGGTCATTTTGAGAACTTGTTCAGAGATAGAGCCGTCTTTATAATTGATAAATTCGTTGGCGCCATAACCTTTAGCAACTTCAACACATTTTGGACGAGTTCCAACAGCAATAATACGCGATGCTCCGCGAAGGGCAGCACCTGCTACACTCATAAGGCCTACTGGACCAATACCAATAACTAAAACTGTGTCGCCAAATTGGACGTCTGCAAGTTCGACTGCATGAAAACCTGTGGGAACCATGTCTGACAGAATGCACGCGTCAGCAGGAGAAATGTTTGAAGGAAGATGTGCAAGGTTGCCATCTGCATCGTTAACATGGAATAGCTCTCCAAAAACACCATCTTTAAAGTTAGAGAATTTCCAACCTGCAAGCATGCCTCCCGAATGCATAGCATAACCTGCTTGTGCTTCAAGGGAGTTCCAGTCGGGCGTAATTGCAGGAACCAAGACGCGATCACCAGGCTTAAAGTCTTTTACCAGTTCACCAACTTCTACAACCTCGCCGCAGCATTCGTGACCCAAGATCATGTTGTGACGATCGCCAATAGCGCCTTCCCAAAGCGTATGCACGTCGGACGTACATATCGCAACAGCTAATGGCTTACAAATTGCGTCAAGCGGACCGCATTTGGGAGCGTCTTTTTCGATCCATCCAGACTCTCCAATTTTGAGCATAGCATAACCCTTCATGGGTACCCCTCCTTCTTTATGCCCTTTGTATACGAGATTAATTATATTTTTGTGCCAACAAGATATACGTGCATTTAGGTAAACGATACGCTGTATTCCGTTAATGGTATGGGTTTGTATGTGCATGTGTGAGCGCTTTCACCAACGACATGGGAAGAGTTCATTCGTGCGTAGCAATTCAAAAAAGCGAGCAGTTCAAAGTTATATGAACAAGCATTGCGTTACGTATTTGTGCGCTTAGCGTAGCTACGAAGAGGCTACAGAGGAAATATATTCATGAATATGCAAGCAATGCGCAAGGAAATGAAAACTATCAGAAATACGGCACATTGTATATCAAGTTGTGCGAAATGTAGAGGGTGCCATTGTGTTCGTGCAGCGCTCGCGCGATAATTACGCGCATCTAATGCTTGTGATAAGCCTTGTGCATGTTGATACGTTTTAGCCAGTAAAGCTGTTAACGTAGAGCTCATGATATGAAACTGGCTTTTGAGAGTGTTTTTTTGGCAGCGCGCACCGCGAATAAGTTGAGCTTCGCTCAGAGAAGTGGCTTCAAATGCAATAAGCGGAATAAAGCGCAGCATGAGCGAAAACACCATGGCAATCTCGCGCGCGGGAAGACCAATGCGTGCAAGTGGTGTCAAAAAGGCTTCAAATGCATTGCATATCTGCACGGTAGATGTGGTGCGAATGAGAACTGCACCTAGAGTGAGCGCGCATAGTATACGTAGCGAATACAAGCACGAAAGTGCAATTCCGCCGCGCGTAAGCGTAAAAAATCCCAAGGATACCAGAACTTCTCCTTGTTGTATAAAAATCATGTTACATATACCAACAGCGATAATAATTCCTAGGAAGTGTTTGCAAGAGCGCGCAAGTTCTAACAGTGAAATATGTGCCAACAAAGTGATAACAACAATGAGTGCGCCATGTATAAGCAAATCGGTAAAGGTTGATATGCTAAAAATTGAAAACGTGAGTATAACCAGCGCAAGAATTTTAGTGCGTGGATCCAAGCGGTGTATACATGAGAACGTGTCTGGTTGGTGATTATCGTTAATATGCGTCATGACATGCTCGTTTCGTTGGGTATCGCATGGGCGCATGTAGATGAATCTGTATTTGTTTGATTGCTTTCACAGGATGTGGCTGCTCTGCTCAAAAGAGACTTGAGCACGTGCATAAAGCCTGCGGTGGTGCGTAGGTGCTCTCTTTCATTGCCAAGTATAGTAAGGCAAGGCTTCGCCCAGATCATGGAATCTGGTAATCCAAGCCCCCACGCTTTCAACATGTCTTCTTTTTCATAGGTAAAGATTTCTGAGGGTGCGCCCTGTGCCACTATACGACCCTGATGAAGCACCAAAACATAGTCACATTGTGCGGCTTCATTCATATCGTGCGTGGCCTCCAAAAGAGTAAACGAACCTTTAAGTTGAGCTAATAAATCGTTAATATCTGCGCACGAACGGGGATCTAAACCACTTGTTGGCTCATCCATAAGTATGAGCTTAGGCTTCATTGCCAACATGCCAGCAATTGCACATCTACGCTGCTCGCCGCGCGAAAGCTCGTCAGGCGCAGCATCTTTTTTGTGCGCCATTCCTACCGCTTCAAGCGCTTCGTTTGTCCGACTTGCACTATCAGCCGCGCAAAGTGCTTGATTGCGCGGGCCTTGTGCCACATCGTCATATACCGTTTGACCAAAAAGCTGTAATTCGGGATTTTGCATAACATACCCAACGCGTCCTAGAATATATCGACGCTCACGTGCTAACTTAAGCGATCGGGTGCCTACGAACAAATTTCCCTGTGTTGGTTTTTCAAGACCGCTTATCAAACGGAGCAGCGTTGACTTTCCCGAGCCTGTTTGTCCTATAAATGCAACGCGTGTTCCGTATCTAATCTTAAAGTTAAGGTTACATAGTGCCGCTTTACTTGTTTGCTGATAAGAAAAGCCAAGTGATTGTGCCTCTACGGCATATGCTTGCGCTTCTAAAGAACTATGCGTCAGATGAGTTTGTGTATTTGTTTCCTGCATGTTTGCGGCTGCATGCTGGTATGTATGCACATCTCCACATTCCGCCGTGTCTCTTTGAGCATTGGTATTTATGCATGTATGCAGCAGTTTTGCCAGGTCATCAGGCGTCATGTCAACAGCGCTTGGATAGCCAAAAGCATGACACAGGTTAGAAATTTGTGCTGACAAGGGAAGGTCAAGACCTATATCGCGAAGAAGCTTGTCACGGCAAAATACCTTCCGCGGTGTATTATCTGCAACAATGTGGCCGTGGTCTAAGACCACAACCCTGTCAGCCTCAAGTGCTTCGTCCATAAAATGCGTGATATGAATGATGGTTGTTTTTTCACATGAAAGCTGTTTTAGCAGGCTATTGAGTGTTTTTCTGCTTGCCACATCCAGCTGCGCGCTTGGCTCATCCAAGATAAGAACGTAAGGATCCATAGCGAGTGCGCCTGCGAGGGCGAGTCTTTGTTTTTGTCCGCCTGAGAGTTGATGAGGATTTTTAAGTCGCAAATCACCGAGGTTAAAACGAGAAAGCTCCCGTTGTACACGACGATCAATCTCATGAGGGGAAACGCCTAAATTTTCTGGACCAAACGCAATGTCATCTTCAACAACGTTGTTAATAATCTGTTCATCGGGGTTTTGAAACACATACCCCAAACGTTCTTGTGCGTGCGCATAGGCAAACAAGTTTTTGGCTCCTTGCGCAAAAACACAATGGTCAAGCAGGCAAACATGCCCTTGGTCAGGTGCCATAAGTCCAGCGATAACGCGCACAAGCGTTGATTTTCCCGAACCATTTGCACCCAAAATGCATACACGTTCTCCTGCATTGATTGACAAATTGATGTTTTTTAGTGCATAAAACGTTTTGTTATAACAAACAGACACATGTTCAAGCTGAATGATTGGTGCGTTCATATTATTTTGTTTGGCATGATGATAAGTTTGCATGTGTACACGCTTAGCCTTTAGTGTTTGGTACTGCGTGTAAACGCACGCGACACAGGGACAAAAAGAGCCAGCGCCAGTGCACTATTAAGCACAGATTTTATAACATTAAAGGGGATAATAAGGGGAACGATAAGACCTGTAACTGCTGCTATGGGCATACCTGTATAGAGTGGTGTTATAAGCAGATTACCTACAATGCATACAATAATTGAACAGATGCTTCCCACAAGTAATCCAACTATCAGGCTATGCTGCGTTTTGTGCCAACGATAGAGTAAAACTGGCGGCATGACATATGAAACCGCAGCTATAATTGCCATGATTGTTCCGTATATGCCCGATGAAGTTGCAACGTGTACAAGATAGGGAATAATGCTTATAGTTAAGCCAACAACGGGGTCAAATAATAAGCCTCCAAGCACGGCAATAACGCACGATGGATCGTATTTAAGATACGTGATTCCAGGCATAATAGGAAATTCTAAAACAAGCGTAGAAATTGCCGAAACAGCACATAAAAGAGCCGTAATTGCAATGCGCTGCGTCGACCAACCTTGACCTCTATAGGTGCTGTTGTGTATCGATTCAGCGTATGCAGATTTTGATAAATTTGAATTGCAATATGCCTGTTGTGTGTCTTGGACAGGTTGTTTGTTGTTCGCGGTATCTTGAGATGGTGTTATAAGATCTTGCATAGCGCTATCCTCGTTTCTTTCATCCGGACTATAACCGTTGGCCTTGGAATTTCACCAAGTCAGCCACAAAGGCTCGCGGGCTTTGTGCTTTGTGCACTATACCGCCAGTGGGGATTTGCACCCCGCCCTGAAACTTACGGTCTTACCCTATCACGGATATCATGAGTTTGTAAAGTCACGGGAACGCTCCATGTAAATACATCCATAAACCTGCTGTCAAACTGTTGTAAGAAATGCAATCACGCAACCACAAAGGTTTTATGCGTGTTTATCGTCACAAAGCAGCATGGTGTACCGCGCGGTTAGCGCGTTTTACAAGGCTTCAGAACATGTTTTATCGGTATAAGCATTTACCCAGGATTATATTTATACTAAAATTTAATGAAATATGTGTCGCGTCCGAGGCTGTGTTTGCTCTTATACGGCAAGCGCCTGTTGCCTTGTGAAGATGCATATAACTGTATATCCGATGGTGAAAACCACCAAAGATAGGAGTGTGACAAAGGCATGTCTGACAGTGCCGATCATTTGCAGGCTTTAGCTGCAAAATTTCAAGCTATTGTAGGCGAGGACAACGTTGTATGTAATGAGCCCATGAGTGAGCATACAACTTTTAAAATAGGTGGTCCTGCTGATATTTTTGTTATTCCCGATACGCCCGAAGATGTTCAATCACTCGTTAAGATTTGTAAAGACGAACAAGTTCCCTATTTTATTTTAGGTCGTGGATCAGATCTGCTTGTTGGAGATGCTGGTTATCGCGGCGTTATTATTGCAATTGCAGATGGTTTAGTTAATGTTTCTATTAACGAATGTCAAATGACTTGTCAGGCAGGCGTAAGTTTGCGCGAAGCGTCAGAAATGGCATGTGAGTTAGGGCTCACTGGCTTTGAGTTTGCCTGTGGCATTCCAGGCTCTATTGGTGGTGCCTGTTTTATGAATGCAGGTGCATATGATGGGTGTATTGCCGATATTTTAACTTCTGTACGAGTACTTATGCCCGATGGAACTCTTTGCGTTATTCCAGCAGAAGAGCTTAATTTAGGTTATCGTCAGTCACGCGTAAAAGATGATGGATTAGTGGTTGTGTCGGCAACATTTACCCTACGCGAAGGCGATCCGTCTGAAATTCGTGCAAAAATGGACGATTTAACAGCAAAACGAGAAGAAAAACAACCACTTGAGTACCCCAGTGCTGGCTCAACGTTTAAGCGCCCTGTTGGCCATTTTGTAGGTCCTTTAATAACCAAGGCAGGGTTGCGTGGCTATCAATCGGGAAATGCAGCAATTTCAACTAAGCATGCTGGCTTTGTTATTAATTTAGGCGGCGCAACCGCGCGTGATGTTCATAATGTTATTGAGCATGTTCAAGCCGAAATTAAACGTCAATTTGATGTTGACCTTGAGCCCGAAGTGCGCTTTTTAGGCGAATAAGTCTACATAGTAGATATCTAATTAGAGTCTCCCAATCCTAGATAAGATTGGGAGTTTTTTTAAATATACTTCCTAAATCGTTTATATAGCAATTGAGTTCAAAAATCGCAAAAATATTTGTCCGGCAATTTATTAAAAAGCACTTGACCAAATCTGTTGGGGGGGGGGTAGGATTTTGGTCAGTGAGGCATTGAGCTAAGCATTTTTGTTGTATGTGACTTGCTTTTTCTTGTTGTCAATGCTGACTTATTGCAGAAAGGATTTAATATGGCACAGGAACTTGATCTTAAACATGAGAATAACTCATTTGCAGTTAGCCTCGTTTTCCCATGGATAAAGGGTAATATGAGTGTGGACAAGAATTTCATTCGCGTTTCTATTCCGAATACTATTCTTGGTTTCATACCAGCTGGCAAGCACGTTGACAACTCTCCCTTACAAACAGTATCAAATGTAAGTGTTGGTACCTCTTATAAGCTTGCTCCTATGGTGATTGGTCTTCTGCTGGTTTTAAATGGTATTGGCTCTATTTCTAAAGGTCTCAGCGCAAGTATTTTGATTGTTATAGGTGCTCTTTTGTTTTTTAGTGGAATTAAAACAAGTTTCGCTTACGAACGTTCAGGAATCGGTCAAGTTGTTGAATTTCCCTTTTTTGAGTCTAATCATGTGCATGAGTTTGAGTCTCAGATTATTGATGCGCTTACAAAATATCAAGACGCTCGCGATGCGATGGCGGCAAATATGGCAAGTGCAGCTACCATTGTTGATGCAATAAAACAAAATCGCATGTAACTTGGTATCTAAATCCTAACTTTATTTGTGGGAATAGCAAATAGTAACTGGAATTGTCTAACAAACAAAAGCTATTGAATTATTCAATAGCTTTTGTTTTCTAATTTTTAAGTGAGTTTAAAGGCGCAGGGAATTGACCTTTTCGATGCGCAAAAACATTTCCTGCAAACGTGTTGAGTTTCATAACAGGAGCTGAACCAAATAATCCACCAAATTCCAGCATGTCGCCCACCTTTTT
>NZ_CFRCNA010000005.1:0-77878 GCF_986145555.1 Fannyhessea sp. | reverse complement strand
CACATCCAACCAAAGACACGCGATATACAAATGTCCCTCGTTGGTCAGCGACGTCCTGCTCTCCCACGGACTAACTCCGCAGTACCATCGGCGCTAGGGGGCTTAACTTCCGGGTTCGGAATGGGACCGGGTGTACCTCCCCTGCCAAAATCGCTGACCAACGAGGGACATTCAATTATCAATCAGAGCACATGAGCATGTACTCTGAGAGCTATACAGCATAACAATTGATTAGAAGACGCATTTGATCTACATTGAATAGAAAAGAGCTCGACCGATTAGTACTTCTCGGCTAAGTGCGTTACCACACGTACACCTGAAGCCTATCACCTTGTTGTCTACAAGGGGTCTTACCAAAAGGAAAACTCATCTTGGGATGGGCTTCCCGCTTAGATGCTTTCAGCGGTTATCCCAACCGGACTCAGCTACCGGGCAATGCTATTGGTTAACAACCCGTACACCGGAGGTCCGTCCACCCCGGTCCTCTCGTACTAGGGGCAGCCTCCCTCAATTTTCCTACGCCCACGGAGGATAGGGACCGAACTGTCTCACGACGTTCTGAACCCAGCTCGCGTACCGCTTTAAATGGCGAACAGCCATACCCTTGGGACCTGCTCCAGCCCCAGGATGCGATGAGCCGACATCGAGGTGCCAAACCTTCCCGTCGATGTGGACTCTTGGGGAAGATCAGCCTGTTATCCCCGGAGTACCTTTTATCCGTTGAGCGACGGCCATTCCACTCTGAGCCGCCGGATCACTAGAACCTGGTTTCCCATCTGCTCGACTTGTTTGTCTCGCAGTTAAGCCTGCTTATGCTCTTGCACTCAAAAGGATGATTGCCGACCATCCTGAGCAGACCTTACGTGCGCCTCCGTTACATTTTAGGAGGCGACCGCCCCAGTCAAACTACCCACCTGACACGGTCCCCTTCCCGGATTACGGCGAAGGGTTAGGATGCCGAAACGTCGAGGGTGGTATTCCAAGGGTGACTCCCTGAAGACTGGCGTCTCCAGTTCACAGTCTCCCACCTATCCTCTACACGACGAACCGGCAGCCAATGTCAAGCTGCAGTAAAGGTTCACGGGGTCTTTCCGTCCTTCCGCGGGTAAGTCGCATCTTCACGACTAGTGCAATTTCACCGGGTCTATGGTTGAGACAGTGTCCAAATCGTTACGCCTTTCGTGCAGGTCGGAACTTACCCGACAAGGAATTTCGCTACCTTAGGACCGTTATAGTTACGGCCGCCGTTTACCGGGGCTTAGATTCGCTGCTTCGCAAATGCTAACAACTCCTCGTGACCTTCCGGCACCGGGCAGGCGTCAGACCCTATACGTCGTCTTACGACTTCAGCAGAGTCCTGTGTTTTTGATAAACAGTCGTTTGGACCTCTTTACTGTGACCACCAAAAGCTCAAAGAGTAAATCTTATCACCTAAGATGGCACCCCTTATCCCGAAGTTACGGGGTTATTTTGCCGAGTTCCTTAACCATAGTTCTCCCGATCGCCTTGGTATGTTCTACCCACCCACCTGTGTCGGTTTGCGGTACGGGCTCCTAGCAACTCCCTAGAGGTTTTTCTCGGAAGTATGGGCTCACTCACTTCGCTCAATCGTTTCGTCCTTCACCTCAGCTTTAATACAAGGCGCATTTCACTACCTTGTAGCCTACGTGATCTCACGGGGACATCCAGAACCCCGCTGAGCTACCCTTCTTCGTCACCCCATTGGTAATAATGTTGCGTCGGAGGTGCAGGAATATCTACCTGCTGTGCATCGACTACGCCTTCCGGCCTTGCCTTAGCTCCCGACTGACCCTGGGAGGATTAGCCTTGCCCAGGAAACCTTGGGTTTACGGCGGAGATGTTTTTCACATCTCTCTCGTTACTCATGCCAGCATTCTCACTTCCGGCCGGTCCACCATGGGTTACCCCACAGCTTCACTCCAGACGGAAAGCTCCTCTACCACTAGTAAAACTAGTCCGTCGCTTCGGTACTATGCTTAGCCCCGTATATTGTCGGCGCATGTTCACTCGACCAGTGAGCTATTACGCACTCTTTAAATGAATGGCTGCTTCTAAGCCAACATCCTGGTTGTCTGAGCAAACGCACATCCTTTGCCACTTAGCATAAATTTGGGGACCTTAGCGGACGGTCTGGGCTGTTTCCCTTTCGAACACACGGCTTAGCCCACATGTTCTGACTCCCGGATTCTAGACCATACGGCATTCGGAGTTTGGTTGATGTTGGTAGGCGGTGAAGCCCCCGCAATCATCCAGTGCTCTACCTCCGCAGGTAAACATCCGAGGCTAGCCCTAAAGCTATTTCGAGGAGAACGAGATATCTCCAAGTTTGATTGGCCTTTCACCCCTATCCACAAGTCATCCCCCCAGTTTTCAACCTAGGTGGGTTCGGCCCTCCACGGGGTCTTACCCCCGCTTCAGCCTGCTCATGGATAGATCACTTGGCTTCGCGTCTACGATGTGCGACTAAAACGCCCAATTAAGACTCGCTGTCGCTTCGGCTCGCTTTTTAGCTTAACCTTGCCACACACCGTAACTCGCTGGCTCATTCTACAAAAGGCACGCTGTCACAAGAAAAATCTTGCTCCAACTGCTTGTAAGCACACGGTTTCAGGTACTATTTCACTCCCCTTCCGGGGTGCTTTTCACCTTTCCCTCACGGTACTGGTTCACTATCGGTCACAGGAGAGTATTTAGGCTTGGAGGGTGGTCCCCCCAGATTCCCACCGGGTTTCACGTGTCCGGCAGTACTCAGGTATCACAAGACAGATTTCTTAGATTCGCGTACGGGGCTTTTACCCTATCTTGCCGGCCTTCCCAGACCGTTTTGCTTCTAAGAAATTTTCTTACTGTACAATTTGTGACCCTACAACCCCACAAGAGCTTTCGCGACCTGTGGTTTGGCCCTTGTCCGCGTTCGCTCGCCACTACTAGCGGAATCTCGTTTGATTTATTTTCCTCTGGGTACTTAGATGTT
Source organism: Fannyhessea sp. (assembly GCF_986145555.1). Classification (NCBI taxonomy): domain Bacteria; kingdom Bacillati; phylum Actinomycetota; class Coriobacteriia; order Coriobacteriales; family Atopobiaceae; genus Fannyhessea; species Fannyhessea sp. The sequence continues at coordinate 74,883 of NZ_CFRCNA010000005.1, read as the reverse complement.
TCAGTTCCCCAGGTTGTCTCAGATGCGTCTATGTGTTCAACGCACTGTAATAAGAAATGACTCTTATTAGGTTTACCCATTCGGAAATCTACGGATCAAGCGGGTATGTGCCCCTAACCGTAGCTTATCGCAGCTTGTCACGTCCTTCATCGGCTTCCTGTGCCAAGGCATCCACCGTGTGCCCTTACCATCTTATCTATCAATGGTTTGGTACATACATACACTATCAATGATTTCTCATTGATGCGATCAGATGCGATCTTCTTCTTAAATAAGAAAATTATCGTTTGTTACGCTATACAGCTCTCAAGGTACACACAAGGCATTGAGCCCTGAAGACTGAACACTGTAATTGAAGATAAAAGATGATCAGCGAAATTTAACGGCAAGACACACTGTATAAAAGGTAATAACAATCTAGTAGAGCTTATTCTCCCTAGAAAGGAGGTGATCCAGCCGCACCTTCCGGTACGGCTACCTTGTTACGACTTCACCCCCCTTACCCTCCACACCTTCGGCGCCTCCCTCCCTTGCGGGTTAGGCCGACGACTTCGGGTGCAGACGACTCGGGTGGTGTGACGGGCGGTGTGTACAAGGCCCGGGAACGCATTCACCGCGGCGTGCTGATCCGCGATTACTAGCAACTCCGACTTCATGGAGGCGAGTTGCAGCCTCCAATCCGAACTGGGACCGGCTTTAGGGATTCGCTTCTGCTCGCGCAGTAGCAGCCCTCTGTGCCGGCCATTGTAGCACGTGTGCAGCCCAGGACATAAGGGGCATGATGACTTGACGTCGTCCCCACCTTCCTCCGGCTTAACGCCGGCGGTCTCGCATGGGTGCCCGGCCGAACCGCTGGCAACATGCGACAAGGGTTGCGCTCGTTGCGGGACTTAACCCAACATCTCACGACACGAGCTGACGACAGCCATGCACCACCTGTTTAGGCTCCTTTCGGCCACAGTGTTTCCACTGCTTCACCTAAATGTCAAGCCCTGGTAAGGTTCTTCGCGTTGCTTCGAATTAAGCCACATGCTCCGCTGCTTGTGCGGGCCCCCGTCAATTCCTTTGAGTTTTAGTCTTGCGACCGTACTCCCCAGGCGGGACACTTAATGCGTTAGCTGCGGCACGGAAAGTATAATCTCCCCACACCTAGTGTCCATCGTTTACAGCTAGGACTACCAGGGTATCTAATCCTGTTCGCTCCCCTAGCTTTCGCGCCTCAGCGTCAGTCATGGCCCAGAAGACCGCCTTCGCCACCGGTGTTCTTCCAAATATCTGCGCATTTCACCGCTACACTTGGAATTCCATCTTCCCCTACCAGACTCAAGCCTGCCGGTATCAGGAGCGGATAGGGGTTGAGCCCCCAGATTTAACTCCTGACCTAACAGACCGCCTACGCGCGCTTTACGCCCAATGAATCCGGATAACGCTTGCCCCCTACGTATTACCGCGGCTGCTGGCACGTAGTTAGCCGGGGCTTCTTCTGCAGGTACCGTCACCTTGCGGCCTCGTCCCTGCTGAAAGCGGTTTACAACCCGAAGGCCTTCATCCCGCACGCGGCGTCGCTGCATCAGGCTTTCGCCCATTGTGCAAGATTCCCCACTGCTGCCTCCCGTAGGAGTCTGGGCCGTGTCTCAGTCCCAATCTGGCCGGTCGGTCTCTCAACCCGGCTACCCATCATTGCCTTGGTAGGCCACTACCCCACCAACTAGCTAACAGGCCGCGGGCCCATCCTTTGCCGCCGGAGCTTTCCCATATTCGCCATGCGACAAATATGGAGTATCCGGTATTAACCTCGGTTTCCCGAGGCTATCCCAGTGCAAAGGGCAGGTTGCCCACGTGTTACTCAGCCGTTCGCCACTTTATACACATCCGAAGATGCTTTAACCGTTCGACTTGCATGTGTTAGGCGCGCCGCCAGCGTTCATCCTGAGCCAGGATCGAACTCTCCATTCAAAATGAAATAAACTGAATTGCTTCAGTTTTCAATCAAAATTAAGAAGTGTTTATCTTGCTCATATGATCGCTGATCTGGATTCGCTTGGTTCGAAAAAATTGACGTATAAATACTTATATAAATTCGAATTTGCTTAGCTATCTTTTATGATTTCTCAATCACAGTATCCAGTTTTCAAGGTTCAGTGTGCGCTCACAAGACAATGTAGTGTCTGTGCGGCGCGAGGAATTACTATACGCGAAACAATAGGCAATGTGTGCGAGAATTTAAGTCTTCACGTCATCGACACAATTAGGGAGGGAATCCATCAATTATTGGATATGTATTATTGCACTATAGGTGTTATAAGCTGGTCTTTTATAACTTCGAGGGGTAGTTGATATGCAACAGACTTAGAAAACAAGAACTGTTTTATATCAATATATTTAAATCTACACCTTGTTTCTTCATATCATGTACATATTTTAGAAACAATTCTACGGAACTAAGATTGCAAGCCCTCGCCCACCGTACCGCGGACAACATATTTCTAAAGCTTACTTTGGGCAAGCGCATATGCTGCGCGTAAGAGCTCATTTCTCTCGGCTAAATTAGGCGCTTCGGCATAAATACGAACTGTAGGCTGCGTACGAGAAGGACGTAGCATAATCCATGATCCATCGTCAAACGCAAGACGTAAACCATCGGCATGACTTACTGCACAAGGAGTTTTTTGCGCAATACTTGCAGGGTTAACGCCAGGTAGCATGGTAGAAAATGTTTGCATTTTGGCTGGATCGAGGCGTAAATCTTTTCGGATATAGTCCATATTGCCAAGGTCTGAGCTCATCGTGGCAATAATTGTATGAAGCGGTTCGTTTTTCATTTGCAGATAGCGAATTACAAGCAGCGACGCTAAAATGCCATCGCGCCATATACCAAAACCAGGAACACATATACCTGCATATTCATCAGAGGCTAGTAAGACGTCGCCTTCGGTAAGTTCATCGGCAATGCGCGCGTAACCTACGGGCACAATGCTTGTTTCGCAGTTAAGCCGTTCGGCAAGACGGCAGATTCTTACTGAGCTAGCCTGTGTAGTTACCACGCGTCCATGCTCGCCACAAAAGCGTACGAGAAAATCAAGAATACATGGAGCAATAAGGTGAAGCGGCACTTGCTGGGCTTCGTTATCTATTAAGCTAAAACGCATCCCGTCACCATCATAAATAACTGCTACATCAGCCTGCACTGAGCGTAAAGCTTCATAGCTATGTTTAGTCCACGGTTTAATTGGACAGGGATGTACGCCGCCAAAATCATCGCGCGCGTCTTGGCGTGTGGTAATAACTTTACAGCCAAGAGCCTCAAACAATTCGGCAGCAATGCCGCTTGTTGCTCCATGCATATAGTCGAGCACAACGGTAAGTGGACGGTACAAACCATGTGGTGCCATGTTTTTTACAAAGGTAAGAATCTCTTTTTTATAGAGCGAACGCACATCTTGACGCGGGGCATTGCTCGTGTGATCAAGGTCTTCTAAAGCAATTTCGTGATTGGTAAGTGCTGTGATAAACTGTTGCGTTTCATCGGGAATTGCCTGTTCAACAAGGCCGTCAAGCTGAGACCATATGTTAGCAGCAACAAGGCCGCCTCCACGCGCGCGCAACACGACGCCGCCGTAAGTTCCCGCATAATCGGCACCAGAAAGCATAATACCCAGTGCATAAGAGGAATCGCTCATCATAAAACTTATCATGGGAGTTGTTACCGCATAATTCAAAACGCGAACATAAAATCCCTGATCGGCCATCGTCGCAGCTACAACATAGGCAAGCATGCGCGATTGATTTCTGGTATCGTAGCCTACAAGAATAGTTGAGCGAGTTTTTTCAGCCTCATATATACGAGCAAGCGTCAGAGCAACACTATAAAGAGCTTGAGGTGTGAAAGCTTCATCAAAACGAGCATGCCAGCCATTAGATCCAAAATGTACAATATTCATTTCGATTACCTAAAAACGTTCTGGCTGAATTGTTGCAAAATGCACCGATTATAGAGTGTGTTGACATATATAATGCCAAATCTATGATCATGTTCATTGCTGTTTTCATTGCTGTCTTTATCGTACTATCCACTACAGTGCCGATTTTAAAACTGAGAGAGCGTCATCATTAAGAGCCTCAATGAACTTTGGACGAATCTCGGGATTAAGCAGAGCTATACGAGCGTTTGTTGCAGCCCAAGCGGCTGGAGTTCCCGTGTCGCAACCTTCGTTAATGTCGACAACCAGTGCGTACATTTCTTCTTCGGCAAGCACGCGCTCCATAGCATCGGTAAGCTGAATTTCTCCGCCAGCGCCCACGCCTTGAGTTGCAAGCAGCTCCATTACGCGTGGAGTTAGCAAATAACGGCCAACAATAAATAGGTGGCTAGGTGCTTCTTCGGGCTTTGGTTTTTCGACCAAACCAGAAATCTTCCAAACAGCACCCTCTTCATCTGAGGCGGCGCTTTCATAACCTTTAAGCGTGCCCACCTGCTCACCTGCAATGATACCGTACCTGCTTACCTGATCTTGGGGAACACAAGCAACCGCAATAACAGATGCACCTGCATGTTCGTCTGAAATTTGTTTCATGCGCACGCACATTTGACGATCGGGAACAAAATAATCGCCTAACAACACAAAAAAGCGTTCGTCGTTGGTATAGGGTGCCGCGCAATGAACTGCATGACCTAGGCCTAACGGCTTATCTTGATATACAAAGTTTATCGGCAAAGATTCAGATTCTTGCACCATCTGAGCTTCTGCATTCTTTGCACGATCGTTCAAATACCGTTCAAGAATTTCGTTATGTTGGAAATAAGAATCTATCTGAGGCTTTTCGTGAGAATTGATAATAACTACACCGTCAACGTCATCGGGCTCAAGCGCTTCTTCTACGACATATTGAATAACGGGTTTGTTAAGAACCGGCAATAATTCCTTTGGAGTTACTTTAGTAGCAGGTAAAAAGCGAGTACCAAGTCCTGCCGCAGGAATAATGGCCTTCATAGTGGTTCCTTTCTTACACGGTGATTGCACCGATACACAAATGCACGGATAATTTTTATGCCTTATTAGTTTGCATAAAAGAATATGTATGCATAAAAGTTTATACTAACCGTATATCTATTTGATACGGTAGCACAAAACAGACAAAAGTACTAAAGTCCACGAAAGGCTTCTATACCAATAGTTTTCTACTATTCCTCAATAGTTATGCCCTGCTTATCCAAATAGGCAAGCCATCTGTTTTGTGTATCAGTTGAAATAGCATGCTCCATAAGACAAGCTTCGTTATCGGCAATTTCGCTTGTTACACCTAAATCCTGCACCAAAAATGAACGAATCATACGATGGCAACGCCAAATATGAGCAGCATATTCTTTACCTGTAGTGGTTAGCTGAATGCGACCATAACGATTCTGTTCAACATAGCCGTTTTCTTTGAGAACATTTAGTGCTTTATTAACACTTGCTTTTGAAACTTCAAGCTGATCTGCAACATCTTTTGATCGAATCCCATCAAAAGCATTTTCTTCCTGCATGATGCGGTATATAGTTTCTAAATAATCTTCGCTCGCCATGGTTAAGCGATGCCACGCGTTTTCTGTCGTGTTGGACATAATCTCTCTCCCTATGCAATGAATCCCCATCCGATATTGCACACTGTAATACGTCTTTAGGACATGTACCACATATAGTTATTTTATTTCATTGTAATTAAAGATCTGCGTCAGCACACATTTTAATCGCTTAAGGCGCGAATTGTATACATAAAATGCCTACATTTCTTCGTCTGCTACCTGCAACCTTTGAATATGAGCACCCAACTTCTGTAGTTTTGGAACAAAGTTTTCATATCCTCTATCAATATGCTGTATCGCAGAAACCGTAGTGTAACCGTCTGCTACAAGACCCGCCATCACAAGCGCAGCACCTCCGCGCAAATCGGGCGATTTAACATCGGTACCAGAGAAACGAGAAATTCCGTGAATAACGGCATGGTGACCTTCAAGACGAATATCGGCACCCATACGCTGTAGCTCACTTGCAAACATGAAGCGGTTTTCAAATACATTTTCGGTTACAACACAACTGGAATTGCCAAGAGCCAAAAGACAGACGGTTTGCGCCTGCATGTCAGTGGGAAAACCAGGATACGGTAATGTTTGGATATCAACAGAATTGATAGGCTGTTTGCGTTGAACACGTACAAAATCGTTTCCTTGTTCGATAGACAAACCCATCATCTCGTACTTTTTTAATACAAGTGATAAATGCTTAGGATTAAATCCTTTAACTTCAACGGGATCTCCGCATAAACCGCCAAGCGCAATAAATGTTCCTGCTTCGATACGGTCGCCAACTACCTTATGGCATTCAACAGGATGAAGCTCCTCTGACACGCCCTCGATCTCGATAATGGGCGTACCTGCTCCTTTAATTTTTGCACCCATTTCTTGAAGAAAGTTAGCCAAGTCAACAATTTCGGGCTCACGAGCAGCATTTTCAATGGTGGTTACACCTTGCGCATGCACAGAAGCCATCATAAGATTTTCGGTTGCACCAACACTTGGAAATTCCAAAGAAACCAGGGTGCCGCGAAGTCCGTGCTCATCCTTGGCATGAATATTACCGTGGTTAATATCAAAGGTAACTCCCAAGGCTTCTAAACCTAAAATATGCATATCGATTTTTCGAGCACCAATATTGCAGCCGCCTGGCATAGCAACAACAACTTTATGGAAACGAGCAAGAAGAGGTCCTAAAACAGCAGTTGAAGCGCGCATTTGAGCAACAAGATGATAGGGTGCATCCCAACGGTTAATATTGGTTGTATCAATTTCGAGTTCGTGTAAATTTTTTACCGTAATTTTAGCACCTAAATAAGTAAGTACTTTACCCATTACATGTACATCAGAAATATCAGGTACATTGGTAAGCGTGGTAACGCCAGGAGCCAATATAGTTGCAGCCATAAGCTTGAGCGCGGAATTTTTTGCTCCTTCAACAGCCACTTCTCCTGTTATAGGATAGCCGCCTTCAACACGTATGACTTCCATGCTTCCTCCTTGGATATACTCATGTTCAGGTTTTAGTAAGTATCTATGTTTATTTTACTCCCAAAATGCAGCAACTGCACATTTTCCCGCCCGCAAAAAGAAGGTTAAATATGCGTGAAGAAGAATAACAAAAGAGCATTGCATATGCAATGCTCTTAAGCGTTATAAACGTAACTTACGCATATATAAAATGAATGCAACAACAATAAACTAAAGAAATATTAACCCTCTCTTAGTTTTTGTTCTTCCTTTAGAAGCATATTACACCATTTGATTTTTTGTTCGTAATAGGCACTACGATTATCACTGTCATCCAAATTTTCAAGCGCATCAAGTGCTTTTTGTCTGGTTTCAGTAACCACATCGGGATCAATATCATTTGCAAGACGGGCATGGTCGGCAAGAATAATAACACCATCAGGACCGATTTCGGCATAGCCTCCCGATACCACAACGTTATCAGTGCCGCCACCATCTTCATCAAGATGGTGCAGGCGTACAACACCATCACCAAGCGAACAAATCTCGTTTGCATGACCAGGCCACACGCCAAGCTCACCGTTTTTTGTAACCAAAATGAGACTCTTGACGAGACCTTCATATATGAGTTTGTCAGGTCGAACAAATTGGCATGTTAACTCGGCCATTGTGATTGTATCTCCCAATTCGTGTAGTAAAACTTACTTAGTGCGTACTATCTTTCATGGCTTCCGCGCGTCTGCGTACGTCTTCGATAGTTCCCGCGTAACGAAACGCCTGTTCTGGTAAGTCGTCACATTCACCATCAATAATTGCTGCAAACGAACGAACAGTATCCTTTACCGAAACATATTGTCCAGGATTACCAGTAAACTTCTCTGCAACATGGAAGGATTGCGAGAGGAACTGCTGGATTTTACGAGCACGAGCAACAACAAGCTGCTGTTCTTCGGATAACTCGTCCATACCCAAAATTGCAATAATATCTTGCAGATCTGAATACTGCTGCAAAATCTCTTGAACAGCCATAGCAACACGATAGTGTTCTTCACCAACAATAGATGGATCTAGCGCCGAAGACGAGCTTGCAAGTGGATCTACAGCGGGATAAATACCAAGCTCGGTAATGGAACGCGACAAAACGGTTGTAGCATCGAGGTGCGTAAACGTTGTTGCAGGCGCAGGGTCTGTTAAGTCGTCAGCAGGAACATATACAGCCTGTACCGATGTAATGGAACCTTCTTTTGTAGAGGTAATACGCTCTTGAAGGTCTCCCATCTCGGTTGCAAGCGTAGGCTGATAACCTACTGCAGATGGCATACGTCCTAACAATGCAGAAACTTCTGATCCAGCTTGAGAAAAGCGGAAGATGTTATCAATAAAGAGCAGAACATCTTGACCTTGGTCGCGGAAATATTCTGCAGTTGTAAGACCTGCAAGACCGACGCGTAAACGTGCTCCAGGTGGCTCATTCATCTGTCCATAGACCAAACAAGTTTTATTAATAACGCCCGATTCGGTCATTTCTAGATAGAGATCGGTACCCTCACGAGTACGCTCGCCAACGCCCGTAAACACTGAAGTACCGCCGTGCTCTTGAGCAAGGTTATTGATCAATTCCTGAATTAAAACAGTTTTACCAACACCAGCACCACCAAACAAACCAGTCTTTCCACCACGAACATAAGGCTCAAGTAAGTCGATGGACTTAATGCCTGTTTCAAAAATTTCGGTTTGAGTGGTTAACTCATCAAATGCAGGCGCTGGATGATGAATAGGATAATAATCAACGTCGGAAGGAATGCCCTTACCATCAACTGGCTCACCCATAACATTCCACACGCGACCCAACGTAGACTTACCTACGGGCATCATCATAGGATGACCCGTATCATGTACTTTAAGGCCACGTTGTAAACCATCGGTAGACGACATAGCAACGGTACGTACCACGCCTCCAGGAAGCTGTGATTCTACTTCCAAGATGGTTTTGACACGACCTTGTGGCGTTTGAGCGTCAACTTTAAGCGCTGTATAAATGTTAGGGAGATCCTTTGAGAATTTAACATCTACAACAGGCCCTACAATACGAACAATAACACCTTCACCAACACTGCGGTTATGCTGATTGCGTGCAGCATTCTCTAAAAGCGTATGTTCAGCGTTCATAACTTGTTCCATTAGTTGTCCTCCAATGCGGAAGCACCACCGATAATTTCATTGAGCTCAGTTGTAATAGCTCCTTGGCGCTCACGATTATACGTGCGCGACAAACTGTTAAGCATGTCTTGAGCACTATCTGTAGCTGATTGCATGGCTCGACGTCTGGCACCATGTTCGGCAGCAGCGCTATCAAGCAATGCATGAAAGATAACCGTTTTAAGATAGGCTGGCATTAAATCATGAAGCACAACCTGTGCAGAAGGTTCAAAGTCATACAAGGTATACGGCTGTGGTTTTACCGTAGATACTGCCTTTTCAACGCGGGGCTGGTTAGGCATGCGTAAACGCTCACGGCTAACAGGTAAAAGTTCCTCGTACACTGGAACCTGATCAACACGGTTTTTAGCATGCCAATACATAAGCATAACACGGTCTATGCTTTGCTCGATATAGCCATTCATCACAAACGAAGCAATACGATCGGCCTCATCGCTTGTTGGTTCAGAAGAAATCCCCACAAATGAAACGTCGGGTTTGACACCGCGAAACGTAAAATACTCGGTTGGCTTTCTACCACAGGTAATAAGTGATGTGCCTATCCCCTTTGCATGAAGAGCCTTCATACGATGCTCAACTTCATGCTGAAGTTGTAAATTAAAACCTCCAGCCAAGCCACGATCAGATGCTATAAGGATAAAAAGAACGTTCTTTTCTTCTTCATGAGTAGCCAACAGTGGCTGCGCCGTGTCAAAATGAGCACATGCGACATGAGAGAGCATGTTGGTAATAGCGTCCTTATATGCAGCAGCAGCCTCGGCATTTGCAAGCGCATGCTGAATACGCGCCGTTGAAATCATCGACATCGTGCGCGTAATCTGCATAGTTGACGTAATTGAATTCATACGCCTTTGTAACTCGCGAAGATTTGCCATAAGACGTTACTCCTGCTCCGCGTTCTGCTCAGCTTCTTCGGCTTGAGCTGTATATTCCGCTTGCTCAATAACGTCTACCGAAACCTCTTTATTAGCATGCTTAAGCATAAACTTCTCTTTGAACTCTGTAAGTGCAGCTTTAATTTGTGCTGCAAGTTCATCGTCAATCTTTTGTGCGACAACTTTTTGACGAATGTCATCGTGCTCAAGTTTCATAAATTTTGCCAGCTCATCTCTAAAGAGAGGAACATGAACAAGGTCGATATCGTCGAGGAAATCTTCCTTAGCAGCATAAATGGTAAGAACCTGATCCGCTACGTCAAGCGCGTGATAGCGTGGTTGCTTAAGCATTTCGGTCATGTGTGCACCATGAGTAAGCTGATACTGTGTGGTGGCGTCCAAATCGGAACCAAATTGCGAGAAAGCTTGCTTTTCACGATAACTTGCCAAATCAAGACGAAGCGTACCTGCAACTTGCTTCATAGATTTAATTTGTGCAGCACCACCTACACGAGAAACGGAAATTCCAACGTCTACAGCAGGACGCTGACCCTGGAAGAAGAGGTTAGATTGCAAATAAATCTGACCATCGGTAATAGAAATTACGTTGGTTGGAATATAAGCCGAAACATCGCCCTCTTGAGTTTCAATGATAGGAAGTGCCGTAAGCGAACCTGCACCACGTGCATCACTAAGTTTGCACGCGCGCTCAAGCAAACGAGAATGCAGATAGAAAATATCACCAGGATATGCCTCACGTCCAGGTGGACGATGCAATGTTAACGACATTTGTCTGTATGCAACAGCTTGCTTTGAGAGATCGTCATATACAACAAGCACATGACCACCAGGGTGGTTTTCATCTGCAGGATTACCGTTTACATCGTTATACATAAAGTACTCACCGATAGCAGCTCCCGACATAGGTGCAATGTATTGCAAAGGAGCCGAATCAGCTGCAGTAGCTGCAACAATAATTGTTTTATCAAGAACACCTTTTTGATGAAGCGTCTCTCGAATAGAAGCAACGGTTGATGCCTTTTGACCAATAGCAACATAAATACAAATCATATCGGTGTTGAGCTGGTTAACAATTGCATCAATAGCGATAGCTGTTTTACCTGTTTTTCTATCACCAATGATAAGCTCACGCTGCCCTCGACCAATTGGAACCATAGCATCAATTGCCAAAAGACCCGTTTGTACTGGTTCGCATACAGGCTGGCGTTCCATAATTCCTGGTGCTTTAAATTCAATTGGACGTTCATGCGTAGTTGGAATTGCGCCCAAACCATCGATAGGAACACCAAGCGGGTTAACCACGCGACCAAGCATAGCGCGGCCAACGGGAATAGACATAACGTGTCCTGTAGTACGACACTCGTCGCCTTCACGAATTGAGTTAACATCGCCAAATAAAACGGCTCCAATTTCGTCTTCGTCTAGGTTTTGTGCAAGACCGTACACACTTTTGCCCGAGGATGAGCTGGTAAACTGCAACAGTTCGCCTGCCATAGCTGCTTTAAGGCCCGAGATATGGGCAATACCATCGCCGACCTCGGTAACAACTGATGCCTGTTGGCGATCTACAGTTGCATTAATTTGTGAGAGTTGACGACGAAGCCCGTCAATTATAAGGTCTGAACTTATTTTGTCAGTCATTACATCTCACTTCCCGTGTACGTTTGAGAAAGTTTCTTTCTAATTGTTGCAAGCTGAGAACGAACAGACGCATCATAGCGATTACCTTTTACCTCAACGATAAGACCACCAATAATGGATTTATCAACACGTTCTACGAGGAACACAGGCGCTTTTACAAGCTTTGACATGTAGTCACAAACTTTATTGCGAAGTTCGTCATCCATAGCAACAGCTGTGGTAACTGTCACGAAAACAGTATTGTCATGCGTATCTAAGATATGCTTATATGCATTTTCTACGTTAGTTACCAAACCAAGATCGTTTGCATCGTACATTGCACGAATAGTTTCAAAAACCTCAGAAGAAAACTTAGCTGCATGCTTCCACTGCACAAGGTCATCATTTAAGCGACCTTCTTTTTGCGCAGCGTCCATCAATGCACGCGCGTATTCCTCAGATTTGCGCTCGTCGCTATGCTTGCTCTTCGTCATGTTTTGCACCTACCTCGTGGAGGTAATGTTCTGCAAGATCTCGTTGTTGTGCTTCACTTAAACTATTTCCGATAATTTTGCCTGCAATTTCTACCGACAAATCAACAACAAAGCCAGAAAGTTCAATCATTGCCTTATGACGCTCTGTGGTAATTGCATCACGTGCTTTCTCGATAAGACCCGAAGCATTACGCTGCGCATCAGCAAGAATATGCTCGCGTTCTTGTTCGGCTTCGCGTTTTGCTGTTGCAATAATTTCGGCAGCTTTAATTTGTGCATCGCCGATTGTTTTAGCGCTTTCTTTACGATCTTGTTCCGCTTTAAGCTTTGCCTCTTCAGCGCTGTCAAGATCGCCTTTAATTTTTAGCTCGCGCTTTTCCATCATTTTTACAATAGAGGGCCACGCAAAACGAGCCATAATAAACCAAACGACTAAGAAAGCTGCAAGTGCCGGCAAAAATTCTGCAGGCTTAGGCAGAAGGATATCTGCTCCACCAGGTGTGGTTGCAAACGCCAAAGTTGCGCCGCACACCGAAGCTCCAAGCATCATCGAAACAGTGACACCTGCAGTTTTGGTAATCAACGAGTGATTGTAAAATTTCATGCCTTTACCTGACATTCTTGGTACATCCTTATTTAACAATAAGAGTTACAACAAAGCCGATCAATGCCAATGCTTCAATAAATGCAGACGCAAGAATGAAGGTGGTAAACAGACGACCTTGTACTTCTGGTTGGCGAGCCATAGATTTCATAGCGCTTGATGCTGCCAAACCAATTCCTCCTGCAGCGCCCAAAACACATACTGCATATCCTAAAACACCCACAGTTCCTCCTTTTTCATTCGTTCTTTTAAGAACGAGTCCACATTAATTGGCGCGCGCATACACACACCAATATGTAATGCCTGACTAATGCTCGGATTCTACCAATTGAATATAGACGGTAGAAAGCAGCGTAAATACATATGCTTGAATTACCGCAACAAGTATTTCAACCATATATATAGCTAACAATACTCCAACCCAAAAAATTGAAGTTGAAGCATTTGCCATTGTCTGAGCGGTAACATCTTGCAGCATGGGCTCGACAAACAGTGCAGCAAGTACTGCAAACGTACCCATAACAACGTGTCCTGCAAACATATTACAAAATAAACGAACAGCCAAAGTAATAAGGCGTAAAAATGTAGAGAACGCTTCGATTATGCCCAAGAGCAACTGTAAAGGAAGTGCAACGCCTTCGGGGGCTAGGCTTTTAATGTAGCCCCACACTCCTTTAAGTTTACAACCAACTACTACAAAATAGCAAAATGAGCAGGTTGCAACAGCAATAGTTACACCCATAGTTCCTGTTCCAGGTTTACAGCCAGGAATAAGACCCATCAAATTATTAAATAACACAAAGAAAAAAACTGTCGCAAGAAAAGGAAAGTGTTTTTTCCACGTTGCACCTAACACACTTTTGCACATGTCATTTCTAACAAAGTCAATAGCGAGTTCAACAAGATTTACAAACCAACCGTGAGGAACAAAACTCTCCGCTTGACGTTTTTTGAACTGAAATATAACAACAACATAGACGATGATTGCAACAAACATCCAAAAAATGTACTGCGTCATACCCCATGAACTTGAACCAAAAACCGTCTGAGCCATAAAACTGTTAATAAGCTCATCCATAGCTTCCGATAAGTTAGACAGCGGATTCATTGTTCACCCCTTTTCCTTTTACCTGCGTATGCTTAAACCTACAACATATATACATTGTCTCAATAAGCCAACATACTACAAATCCGCATACAAGTGCCACACCAAAATAAAGCACCGATGCTAACTCGTATATGTACACAACAAACATGCTTATCACAAGCAATACGAATGAAATTATAGTACTACCAAAAGCCCATGTGCTTCGCTTTTTTACATCGCACGTAGACCGATAACATATTTCAACCACGATAAGGGATGAAAGAGTTACCACAACCGACCATATAAATCCCGCTAAAATTGTTGTAAACTCATCCATATTTGGTCTTTCCCTTATGCAATACGTACGCGTAACACACACTAGTATACAGCCGCGCAAAACATAAATACATATGGCAAGAACCAATTCCTTAACCAAGTTTAGAAAGTCTAGTCTTATCTCTTTAGCTTGTCCATTACCTGAAAGTATCATCACGCATTTGATACAAAATGCGCACATATACACGTATACCTATAATGACATAGGCATTATAGGTATACTTCAAACGTTAATCATTTGACTTAAATGAGCTGGTAATAGGCATAGCAGTTTGTGTTGTTGAGCCAAACCACAACACGATAGATGTCAACAAAACAATATACAACCTGCGTTGTGCCTTTTATTTAGTTCCATAAATACGGTCGCCCGCATCGCCTAAACCAGGAAGAATATAGGCGTGTTCATTAAGTTGACGATCAAGAGCGCACGTAAACAGGCGGACATCCTTATCAAAGTCAAGCGTTGCTTTAACGCCTTCGGGTGCAGACACCAAGGTGAGCGCGCGAATATCTTTTACACCTGCCTCACGCAGAAAATGAATAGCAGCAGTAAGAGAGCCTCCAGTTGCAAGCATAGGATCAACCACTAAGCAGGTACGGTTTTCGATATCCTCGGGGAACTTGCAATAGTACTGATGAGGCTCATGAGTATCGGGGTCTCTATACATACCAACATGACCAACACGTGCTGACGGAGTAAGTTGCAAAATACCATCGACCATTCCCAAACCGGCACGTAAAATTGGAATGATGGCAACTTTTTTGCCCGAAATCTTTTTACAGTGAGCAACCTCTAATGGAGTTTTAACATCAACGTCTTCCAAAGGAAAATCGCGCATAGCTTCATAGCCTTCAAAAATAGCAAGCTCGCTTACCAGCTCGCGAAATTGTTTTGTTGACGTATTTTCATCGCGAAGAAGATGCAATTTATGCTGTACAAGCGGATGATCAATAATCGTAAAACGTTTGCTGTCAAATTCCATGATGCGTCCTTTCTGACGTGCTCTGTGCAAGTGGAAACAAAGCTCCACTTGTTATGATAACCAACTATCAAGCGCGTAAGCTGGCTTTGCAAACCTTGAGTTACGCGCACACACCGCAAAATGCATCGTCATCTTCGCGCATGATTTTATCAACACGGCCAGCATGACGACCACCTGCAAACTCGGTGGTAAGAAACTCTTTAACAATATCGCGATTTATTTCGTACGGGGTAAAACGACCCGATATGCAAACAACATTTCCGTTATTGTGCTCGCGGAACAAGTGGGCAAAATGAGGCGTTTGAATACAGCTTGCGCGAACACCTTTAACTTTATCTGCAGTTATAGCCATTCCAATACCAGTGCCGCATATTAAAATACCTCGATCTGCTTTTCCTTTTGCAACATAACGTGCAACTTTATCAGCAAAATCGGGGTAATCACAACGAGCATCTGTTGTAGGGCCTAAATCAATAACTTCGTAGCCAAGCGATGTAAGCCATTCAACAAGCGCAGGTTTTTGCTCGAAACCAGCATGATCTGAACCGATGGCAACTTTCATGATGCAGCCTTTCTATAAGTATGTACAATTTTTCTACGCTTATAGCGTACCACTATGCTTGGGCGCTAAGTGCCTCCATAATATCATGAGGATCAATTGCACCAATTCTTAAAATTTTAGGAGTCGATTGCGTGCAATCAACAATAGTTGAAGCAACTGCCAAAGGTGCAGATCCTGCGTCTAGCACCAAATCAACCTCATCTATCAGGCGATCTTCAAGCGTGGCTCCCGAAATAGCTGCATCAGCACCGTGTGTATTTGCGCTGGTAATAGCCAACGGACATGACAGCTTACGTGCAAGCGCGCGAACAACATTGGAGTCTGGCAAACGCAGAGCAATAGTTTTATTATCCGCGTGAACGTATTCTTGAGGAACGTCATCACATGCTTTTACCACCAAGGTCAAAGCGCCAGGCCAAAACGTATGCGCTAACTTTTGTGCCCATGCAGGGACATCTACTGCATAGCGCATGAGGTCGGACTCATCTCCTATAAGCCAGGGAAGCGTTTGTCGAAGATCTCGATGTTTAATTTCAAAAGTTCTCTTATGCGCAGCGTTATGAGGCAAAGCAACACAGCCTATACCATACACAGAATCGGTGGGAGTAATAATGACACCTTCGTGTGCAAGAACATCGGCCGCCTTATCAATAATCTGTGGATCGGGATTATTCTGGTCAACCTTTACAATCTTGTTTTCACGTTGGGCTTTTAACTGGTGTTCCTGCGTGGTCATAGCTCCAAAATCTCCCTTTAACCGAGCAACCAAAAAACGCTTGCGATGTGTTAGGTCGCGTTCAATATAAACTTTTTGCCAAACGCCTGAAGCAACACAGAGTGCTTGGGCTTTGTCAACATTATCTTCAAAAAGCTCAACACATAACATACCACCAGGGCGCAGCATATGTGGCGCGGTTTCCAAAATTTTTTGAAAGACATCAAGACCGTCTTTGCCTCCATCTAAAGCTAGATGAGGCTCAAACAGAGCAACTTCGGCAGGTAAAGTTTTAACCACCGAGGTTGGAACATAGGGCGGATTAGAAATAAGCAGGTCAAATTGGCCATAATAAGATGGATTAACGCCTTGCGCGATGCTACAAGAAACAAACGTTACGCGATGCTCCAAATGAAGCGCCTGACAATTACGTTGAGCTAACTCTAAAGCGTCTTGAGAAACATCGGTAGCAAGTACCGTACAGCTGTCCACCTCGGACGCAAGCGATAAAGCAATACAGCCACTTCCTGTTCCTATCTCTAACACGCGTGGCTGACGATGGTATTCATGAGCCTCTTTAAGTGCAGCGATTCCAATATCTACCAAGACTTCTGTTTCGGGACGAGGGATCAAAACACCAGGCTTGCATTGCATAATAATATGTCTGAACGGCATTTCTCCCGTAATATACTGAAGAGGTTTTCCCTGAGAACGCGCTTCTACACGCTGATGCATAGCGCTAAGTTGATCTGCATCTAACACTTGATCATAGTGTAAATAGAGTTCAACGCGAGAAAACCCCATAACAGAACTTAACAGTATTTCTGCTGATAAACGAGGGTGTTCATCGTGCTTTTTTGTTAAGTAGGCTGTTGTCCACAAAAGAATTGATTTGATAGTCCAGACAGTTTGATTCATACGTTTATTTACACGGCTTTTGCAAGTTTTTCGGCACGCTCAGCTGCAGCAAGGGCTTCGATGATAGAAATAAGCGTATCTCCAAGCAGAACACCGTTATACGTTGCATTAAAGCCAATACGATGGTCGGTTACACGATCTTGCGGCTGATTGTACGTTCTGATTTTCTCGGAACGATTGCCGTGTCCAATTTGTGAAAGACGCGCAGCACCCTGCTCTTCTTGCTGTTTTTCGAGTTCCATCTCATACAGGCGAGCGCGTAGCATTTGCATACAAACTTCTCGGTTTTGAATTTGAGAACGCTGATCTTGCGACTGTACAACTGTATTTGTTGGTAGGTGCGTTATACGAACAGCAGAATACGTAGTATTGACGCACTGACCACCAGGGCCTGACGCGCAATAGGTGTCTATGCGTAAATCGGTGGGATCAATTTGAATATCAATTTCATCAGCCTCAGGTAAAACGGCAACCGTTGCGGTTGAAGTTTGAATTCTACCTTGGCTTTCGGTTTTTGGAACGCGCTGAACACGATGTACACCTGACTCGTATTTCATAACAGAATATACTTTTTCGCCCAGCATTTTAAATTCAATGGTCTTAAAGCCGCCCACTTCTGAAGGGCTCGACGAGAGAATCTCAACTTTCCAATTTTTACTTTCAGCAAAGCGCTCGTACATTTTGTACAGATCACCAGCAAAAATAGCTGCCTCATCTCCGCCAACACCTGCGCGAATTTCTACGATAGTATCTTTTTCATCGTTGGGATCGCCCGGAATAAGCATGATCTTAATTTCGTCTTCAAGCGCTGGAAGCTTCTCTTCGTTTGCAGCAATATCTTCCTGCAACATTTCTCGCTCGTCTGCATCGGCATCGTGAAGCATTTCTTTAGCTGCTTCAATGTCATCAAGTGCTTGAAGATATTCGCGTGCACGCGCAACAAGATCGCCTTGGCGTGCGTGCTCTTTTGCTATACGAGCATATTCTTTTGGATCGGCAACAATTGCAGGATCGATCATTTTCTTTTCAAGCTCGGCATAAGCGGCAATGAGCTTTTCAAGTTTGTCACGCATATGAGCTCCTCAAAGCTGTAACGAAGAACATAAAGTTAGGTACAAAAGTAGGTACAAACTACTATATGCCCAATAACAGATGGATGCTTGCAATATCTACAAGTTCACGAAGAAAATTTCTCTGAAAAAAGAGCACCTTCTTATTCAGATAGGTGCTCCTGATACCGGCATATGTAAGTTCGGTAGGTTAACAGAGCGCAAAACTGCTGTTATTCAGCATCCTTTGCTGCGTCTTCTGTTTTATCGGCAGCTTGCTCAACTGCATCTTGAGCAGCAGCAGCGTCTGCCTGTTGCTTTGCAGCTTCTTTAGCTGCTTTAGCTGCAGCGCGCTTTTCAAACTCAGCAGCACGTTTTGCTTTTTTAGCAGCTTTTTCTTCGGCAGCAGCTTTTTGAGCAGCTGCTTCTTCTGCAGCTTTAGCAGCTTTTGCCTCTTTAGCTTCTTGAGCAGCCTTAAGTTGAGCTGCAGCAGCTCCACCGAATTTGTTAGAGAAGCGCTGAACACGTCCACCGGTGTCAACGAGCTTTTGTTGACCGGTATAGAACGGGTGGCACTTATCGCATAAATCGATAGTAAGCTCAGATTTAGTAGAGTGTGTTTGCCATGTATTGCCGCACGTGCAGCGTACTGTGCACTCTACATAATTTGGATGAATACCTTGCTTCATGACAGGACTCCTTCTTGTTTGCCTGGTTTCCGATCAGGCTTGGATGTCATCTTCATCTGCTTTAGCACATGAAGATAAAAAGCCTTATCAGTTTAGCAGAGTTTTGTATATTTGTCGCCAACATTAATTTTTAGCGTGTGCGGCATGCTAAATCACATAGTTTCACCACGTTTAGGTGCGCGTGGTGGTGCGAGAGGCACGCCGCTGATACCGATACCTCGCATGAGGTTTCTAAAGATGGCCTCACATGGTAAAATGAGCTCGATTTTAGACAGTAGATCCTCTTACTGCAAATCATGAGTGTACGCGCATATAACGTGCGCAAGTTTTATTACAACACGATGTGTCGCATAAAGGAGTTCACATGAACGTTGTCAGCACAATTTGCGAAGTAAGAAAGATAATTGCTCAACAAAAAGCACAAGGCAAAACAATTGCACTTGTTCCTACCATGGGTTTTCTCCACGAAGGCCATGAAAGTCTTATAAAACGTGCCTCAGCTGAAAATGATTTTGTAGTTGTATCAGATTTTGTAAATCCTACACAATTTGGTGTGGGTGAGGATCTTGAAAGTTACCCTCGTGATCTAGAGCGCGACTGCGCCTGCTGTGAACGCGCAGGTGCAAGCCTTTTATTTAATCCCAAGCCAGAAGAAATGTATCTTCCTCACGCGTGCTCGTATGTGAGTGTTGAGGGGCTTACGCAGGAATTATGTGGCCTTTCACGCCCCATTCATTTTAGAGGCGTATGCACCGTAGTTTCAAAACTTTTTAACATCGTCCAACCAAATCGTGCGTATTTTGGACAAAAAGATGCACAACAGTTATCTGTTATTAAGCGTATGGTCAAGGATCTTAATTTTGATATAAAAATTATTGGATGCCCTATTATTCGCGAGGCAGATGGCCTCGCAAAAAGTTCGCGCAATACGTATCTTTCTCCAGATGAACGCAAGGCTGCACTTTGCCTGTCAAAAGCTATTTTTGCAGGTCAAGATATGGCACAGCGAGGAATTCGTAATGCACAAGAAATTGTGGGCACTATGCGAAACATAATTGAAGCCGAGCCACTTGCACGTATTGATTACGTTAAAATGGTTGATTTTGACACGATTACCAAAATTACGGAAATTGAACAAGACAAAACAGCTTTGTGCGCGATTGCAGTATACATAGGGAAAACTCGTCTTATTGATAACTTTATCTTTCGGGCAAGCGATAACTAATACTCAACGCACAAAGTGCCACCTATAAGGGCTTACCTACATAAGATGTTGTTCCTTTAATGCTTGTATAAAATTATAAGCACGTCCCTTAGAGAAAGAACTTGCCTCATGCTGCTTGCAATTGATGTCGGAAATACACAAACAAATCTTGGTCTGTTTAATGAGCAAGGAACGCTTATTCATCTATGGCGTATGACTACAACTTCGAGTAATACCCCCGATGAGCTCCAAATGCATGTGGATGGGTTTTTTCGTATGTCAAACGTAGACCTAGGCCACATATGCCATGTTGCAATTGCAAGCGTGGTACCTTTACTTACGCAACAATGGTCACACGCGATGAAACGTATCTCTCAAAGCGCTGATGTCTACGTTATTGATGCAACACAAGACTGTGGCATACCAATCTGCGTTCCTCATCCCCATGAGGTAGGCGCCGATCGCGTTGCCAATGCGGTAAGTGCATATAACACGTATGGGCCCTCATCTATTGTCGTCGATTTTGGAACTGCTACTAATATTGATATTGTTGATAAACAGGGCAGATTTTGCGGTGGCGTTATTATGCCCGGACTTTTGCTTTCGGCGCATGCCCTATTTGCACGTGCTGCAAAATTATCAAGCGTGCCGTTAGTAGTGCCGTCGGCAACCATAGGGACTACTACCGAAACCAACATACAATCAGGAATTATTATTGGTGCTGCAGCACAGGTGGAAGGTATGGTAAGCAGAATAAAAGCTGAGCTTGACGAACCAGATGCCCATGTCATAGCTACGGGAGGCTGCGCAAACATGGTGGCTGGTGCAACCACCTTATTTGAAAACGTAGACCCTGATCTCACCGTTCGCGGTATCTACCAAATTAGGACATGGCGCGCAAAACATAGCGAGCATACGCGATAACACGTACACCATAATATATGCACGATAATGACCCCAACACAAAGAGGCATTATCGTGCATAAAAATACGTGCTAAACCTAGAGCAACTCACCATAATGGTGAATGTACAGTTTTTTGCAAAGCGTTGTGAGCACCATGTACAACAAGACACATATCGCTAAATACGCAAAGTAGATTAAAGGTAGAGGGCATAATCCCAAAACAGCTCCTAACGGCGAAAACGGTATCAGCGTTAAGAGAGCAATAGCGCACGAAGTGCACAAAGTAAGTTGCCACGATGCATTACTTTGAATAAACGGTATCTTTGACGTACGAATCATATGAATAACCAGCGTCTGACTCCACATAGACTCAACAAACCAGCCCGTTTGGAAAAGCATGCAATATGCAGCTCTTATATTTGCAAGTTGCGCGCCGCTATATACGCTTTGTAAATCCCACCATACAATACCGCCTGATACGCAAAGCGGGCATATCACTAAAAACATAACGGCAAACGTAAGCACGTCAAAGATTGAGCTTATAGGTCCAAAACAGATCATGAATTTACCGATGGATGACGCATTCCACGCACGTGGGCGCTCGATCATCTCGCGATCTACCCCATCCCAAGGAATAGCTGTGCAGGAAAGATCATAAATAAGATTCAGCAAAATGAGCTGGATACTTTGCATAGGCAAAAACGGAAGCATTGCAGAAGAAATAAGTACCGAAAGCACATTACCAAAGTTAGAAGATGCCGTCATCTTTATATACTTCACCATATTGGCAAACGTTTTTCTACCGCCAATAATACCTTGCTCTAAAACGCCTAGATCCTTTTGTAGCAGAATGATATCAGCCGACTCTTTTGCCACGTCAACCGCACTATCAACCGATATTCCAATATCAGCTTGTTTCATAGCAGCTGCATCGTTAATGCCATCACCCATATACCCAACGGTGTGACCACATTCGCGCAAAACACGCACGATACGAGCCTTTTGTTCGGGCGTAAGCTTTGCAAAAACAGTAGTTGTTTGTGCGCGTTCACAAAGCTGTGTATCGCTTAAATCTTCAATATCGCTGCCTTCCAGAATGGAGCTCACTTCCAAACCTACGGCTTTGCAAATAGTACGCGTAACCTGCGTGTTGTCGCCCGTCAAAATCTTGGTAGTTACACCATGACTACGAAGAGCTGCCAATGTAGAGGCAACGCTTTCTTTTGGTGGATCAAGAAATGCAAGGATTCCTAAAAAGCACATCGAACATTCGTCACTAACGTTAAACGCGCCAACAGGTGATGGATTGTCTTTTACCGCAAGCGCAAGGACTCTAAATCCGCGGTCATTAAGGCAAGATACCATGTGTAAAATCTTGGTTTTTACTTCCGCTGTAAGGTCTTTCACAGCGTCTTCGTCTCTCACCTGTGTACAAATTGAAAGCATTTCCTCAACAGCACCTTTAGTAACCATCACCGTAGTGCCTTCGGAACCCCTTACAACCACAGACAAGCGGCGACGCTTAAAGTCAAATGGTATCTCATCAAGCTTGGTGTACGCTTCTGACAGATCCTCAAGCTCTTTATCAGCGGATTCTACTTCCTCGGTTTTCTTAATAATGGCTGCATCCATAAGATTTTTGTATCCCGTTTGGAAATAGCTATTAAGATATGCACTTCTTAATACATGTAAGTCATCTTCGCCGTGAATGTTTAAGTGATATTCAAGTACAACATCGTTTTGAGTAAGCGTGCCTGTTTTATCGGTGCAAAGAATATCCATAGCACCGAAATTTTGAATAGAATTGAGATTCTTTACAATGGTCTGCTTTTTGCTCATTAAAACGGCGCCTTTGGCTAAGCACGTGGTAACAATCATGGGAAGCATTTCTGGTGTTAAACCTACCGCCACCGAAATTGCAAACAGCGATGCTGCCACCCAATCGCCTTTAGTAAAGCCATTGATCATCAATACAATAGGCACCATAACCAGCATAAATCTAATGAGCACCCAACTTACCGCGTTAACGCCTTTTGCAAAGCTTGTCTGAGGGTCTTTTTCATCCAACGCACGAGTCATGCTTCCAAAAAGCGTATGAATGCCGGTAGACACCACAATTGCCCAACCGCTTCCAGATATAACATTTGTCCCCATAAAAGCAATATTGACGTAATCGGTTACACTCGCTTGGTGCGCTTGCGTTGCGGCGATTTTTTCTGCAGGTTCGCTTTCACCCGTTAAAGATGCCTGATTAACAAACAAATCGTGAGTTTCGATGAGGCGAACATCTGCAGGTACCATATCACCCGTGCTTAAATAGATAAGATCTCCTACAACTAATTCGTCCAAAGGTATTTCACGCGCAGCAGTCTCGCGATGCGCAAGCTGCTCGTTTGTGGGCCGGTCTGTATCATCTTTACGAAGAACAGAACAGGTAGTTTTAATCATCACCATAAGCTGATGAACGGCATTATTGCTCTTAAGCTCTTGAATAAAGCGCAGCAATCCCGAAATGGTTACCATAACAACAATAATGACAACTGTTGTGTAGCTGCAATCATCGGGTGTTTGACCAAACATTGAAAACAGCGGGAACACAACATCGTTAAGTCCAGATATAATTGCCAGCACACATAATATAGCGGTAAAGGGATTGATAAACGCTTCTATAAGCTGATGAACTGGGCTTTTTTCGCGCTTATGCGTAATGTAATTGGTACCGTAACGCGCACGATGATTGATGACCTCGCGCGCAGTTAAGCCTTCTTGCGAGCTTTGCACATAGCCCAGCACCGCAGTTTTACTGTGCGTAGCCGCAAACGTAAGACGCTCTTCGTGCGAAACGTCTACCGTATTTTTCTGAGATGAACCACTACCATCAAAACGCCTACGTTTTGAAATAATCGCATGAGTATCTTGAGATGAAAATGTTTGAGATGACGATAAGGTCTTACGCGTATCAATGCGTTTGACAGTGCTCCAGATGTTCTTCATAAGCATCAACTCCTGTGTCACATGTATATGTGACCATCAGGCAAAGATGAGATATATGCACTTCTTTGCAACTATTTATACGTCTACTTCGACCGCAAGAGCAACTATGACTTTTGCTCTTACTGTGACCTGTACTGTGTGCGTCCATACATCCCACCTCCTTATAGTTGATGTACAAATTAAGTCTGTTCATACGCGCGCCGCCCACCAAGGCTCGCACGGCGCACCACAAGACTTATGGAGCGCAAAACAAACTCACGCTCGTTATACCTTACTTAAAAATAATTTGCAAGATTAAATTCTAAAATTTATAAAACTGCGCGCAATGACGCTTGCTCGGGGGCTAAGGTGCGCTCGGTTGCATCGTTAAGCGTTACTACAGCTCTACCCCATACGTCTACTCCAGCAAGTGTGGCTGTATAAGGAGCACTTCCGTCTTTGGGATGAACTGCAATTGCATGTCCCATATGATCAACATGATCAAAATATTCCGACGCTACAAAAGCAAGCGGACCTGCAACAGCTGGTGTCTTTGAAAGCGCGTGCTGCCATGCGGTAATACGATCCATAAGGCAAGATTGCAAAATGATGTCAAAATCAACAGGAAGTGCCTGAACAGTGGGCGTATCACCTTGGCAAATAATATCGAGATCAACAAACACGCCACCTTCATCACATCCGCCGTGATGTACAATATCAAAGGTTAAGCGCTCGTAATATAATTCAACTTCAACACGATATGGCCAACAAATATGTACTTGAGGATTAAGCGTGCGAGCACACGCGTCGTATATTCCTAACGAGCAGATCCAAGGCAATCCACTTATAAGATGTTGTGGAACCTGTGGCCGTATACGTACGTGCGCAATACAAAACGGCTCATGAGAAGGCCTGTCTTTAGTGTTATCCCAGCTCATACTACTCCCAATCAACGGTGCCCAAGTCTGCTATAACATGGCCAACTCTTTGTTCGGGGGGAAGAACCTCAATTCCTGCATGAGACAGAAAACGAGCTGGATCGTGCATTAAATCTTCCATGGGCACGAGCACAAAATCACGCTCGGCAAGGCGAGGATGAGGCAAAGTGAGCTTTTGACCTGCGTGTGTTTCGCCTTCAACATAGCACAAATCGCAATCAATGGTACGCGGCTGTGGCGTGCGCGACTTGAGTGAACGTGTGCGTTTAAGTTCTTTTTCAATTGCCATAAGCTCATCAAGCAAGCAAAGCGGTGCAAGCTCGGTGCGCGCTTCAACCACTGCGTTTGCAACTTTTGTTGCAATGCCATACGCTGGCTCGGTTTCGTAGACATGGCTTACCTGCACAACGCCTGTAAGTGGAATCTCGTTGATTCGTTTTACCGCCAAGGCAAGATTTGCCATATAATCGCCCGTATTGGAACCAAGCGCAATAAATGCCTGACGCGCATCGGCTTGCGCACAAGACCAATAACCGTTGATAACTTCTGCTGCCATTTTAACGTTGTGGACGCGCACGATTCGAGAACCAGCAGCAATTGCAGCGATGCATATACCCATCGTTGCACTATCGCGACGATTAGCAACTGCCACCGAAGATACCGCTCCTACAAATCTTTTACGAGAAACAGCAGTTAAAACAGGATACCCCATAGAAACAAGCTTGTGCATAGCGCGCTGGATAACTACATTTTCGTTGGCGTCTTTATCAAAGCCTGGTCCTGGGTCTATACAAATTCTGCTGTGATTAACACCCGCACGCATTAAAAGGCGTGCTTGATCTCCTAGAAATCCCATAATTGAGCGCATAATGGGACCTTCATCGGGAAGCGTGAAACGGCGCGAACTTTGAGGAACAATACGTTCGCGTACAGGGCGCGCGCTATCGAGTTGAACGGATTTTCGCATGGGCTGGTTGCTAAATTTTTCCCAATGCATAATAATGCAGCCGCAATCGGTTTGAGCAGCTACTTTAATCATTTCGGGATCCGAAAAGCCCGTAACATCGTTGATAATAGAAGCACCCAAACGAACGCACATTTTTGCTACGGACGCATGACGTGTATCAATAGAAATTACAGTTTGGGGCGCTTGCTCTAAGATTCCCCGAATAACCGGCACCACACGTTGTGCTTCTTCTTCGGCACTCACAGGCGTATGTCCAGGCCGCGTTGACTCTCCCCCAACGTCGATAATGTCTGCACCTTCGTCGAGCATGCGCAATGCGTGAGTAATGGCTTTTGTTGCGTCGAGATTTTCTCCACCGTCTGAAAAAGAATCAGGCGTGACGTTTAATACACCCATAATGCGAGGACGTGATAGTGAAATATCATGCTGTCCGCAATGCCAAACGGAATAATCTTGACGTAGCATAAATAAGCCCTCCAAATGCGCGAATTGTATCGGTTTCCTCTATTTTACCCGAATAATAACCGCATAACTTCCTGTTTTTTATCCATGTTGGTAAACACGCCAAGCGTGCTTTGTGTGCGCGTGGTGCTCTCGCGTTTACAGACGCCTCTAAGCGACATGCAGGTATGCGTTGCGTCCATGCATACATATACCCCTTGTGCGTGCGTACCATCCATAATTGCCTCGGCAATTTGCTGGGTTAGGCCTTCCTGAATTTGTAGGCGATGAGCATATTTATCAACAATACGTGCAAGTTTAGATAAACCGCACACATGACCATCGGTGCTTGGTAAATATGCAATATGAGCTACACCGTAAAACGGCAAAAGGTGATGCTCACACAACGAAGAAAATGCAATGTTTTTTACCACAACAATATCATTGCATTGCGCATTAAAAGATTTTTCAAAAATAGTTTGATTAGATAGACGCGTTGGCTGCATAAACTCGTGCAACGCACGAGCAACACGTGCCGGCGTATCAAGCAGGCCGCTACGCGCGGTGTCTTCTCCTAAACCTTCTAAAATAAGGCGGACACCATCTTGGATTTTATTCAACTGCTGCTCATCCATATCAGCAGATAAACCTGGAGCATAAACACTATCGGAGCATTTCTTGTTCATATGAATATCTTCTATCCTTTTAAGCAAACATGTAATATGGTACACAGTTGGGCAATACTTCCTCTTAAGAAATGTTACCCATGCAAGCGCACGTACCATGCAAGACCTAAAATGTCGAGCGCGTACAGCATGTAGGTACCTCTATACTACACAAAGTACACGGCGCAATATAAAGGAGATCGCATATGTCACAAAAACACCCGTATCGTTTTGTATCGTGGAATGTAAACGGGCTTCGAGCGACGCTTAAAAAAGAACCAAGTTTTTTAGAAATTTTTTCGACACTCAATGCCGATATTTTTGCCATTCAAGAAACAAAATTACAGGCAGGACAAGTAAATCTTGATTTGAATGGATATACACAAACATGGAGCTATGCTGAGCGTAAAGGTTATTCGGGAACAGCTGTGTTTTCTCGTGAAAAGCCCTTATCAACCATTCATACCATAGGCTGTAAGGCAGCAGATAACGAGGGGCGCGTTTGCGCTTTGGAGTTTGAAAAGTTTTGGTTTGTAGACGTTTACACGCCCAACTCTAAAAACGAGCTTGCACGCCTGGATGAGCGCATGGAATGGGATAAGGCGTATCGCGAATTTTTGGTAGGTTTAGATGCCCAAAAACCTGTTATAACCTGCGGTGACTTTAATGTTGCGCACCAAGAAATAGACCTTAAAAACCCAGCGTCAAATCACGAAAACGCAGGCTTTTCTGATGAAGAGCGCACAGGCTTTTCGAGCCTTTTAGGTGCAGGATTTACCGACACCTTTAGATCTGCACACCCCACGCTTGAAGGAGCATACAGCTGGTGGAGCTATCGTATGCGTTCGCGCGAAAGAAATGCAGGTTGGAGAATCGACTATTTTCTTGTTTCAAACAGAATAGCCAACACGGTTACCTCAAGTACCATTTATAACGAGATATATGGAAGTGACCATTGTCCTGTAGGCCTTGAGCTTGAGTTGTAACAAGCGCATAAGAACTCTAGTTGTTTGTGGGTTCTTGTGTGCCAAGCGCATGGTGCATAACACGTAAAAATGTTGACGAATCGGTTGTTGCGATGAGCTTTTGGGGGAAATGAATTTCTTCCAGAAGCTTTTTAACGTGCGAAAATTGACCGATATGCATCGAAATGTGAGAATCAGAGCCCGTGGCAATCATAGTTTCAGTTTCTGCGCAACAAAGCGCAATTTCTTTGCAGGTATTGGTTGGATATCCAGCAAGCGTTGCCTCGTTTATCTCGATAAGTTTGCCTTTTTCCTTTGCATACGCGCAAAGCTCTTTAATATCAAAATCAACACCATAACGACCCGTATGGCCTAAAATTAACACGTACGGATTATCCAAGGCTTTCATATACATGCGCGTGACCTCGGACTTAGAAGCCTGGCGAGCAAAATCTACATTGTGCAGCGACGCGAGCGCATAATCACACTGCGAGCAAACCTTATCTGCCAAACTTTCAACATGATCGTAAAGCCGACCACCAATTTGATAGCGAACGGGAATATCTTCGCCAAAAATGTGGCCTTCCATGTCTACAATATCAACTTCGCAGCCATGCAATACACGAACACCTTCCCAGCTTGAAGGCCATGCAGAATAGTTAATAAAATGCTGAAAATCACGCAAATCATACGTTTGCGCGCGCTCAAGGTTAACTTCTTTGGTGATCATCGAAGAAAAGTGATCCGTACAGCCCAACAACTCTAAACGAGCTATGGCAGCTGCGTGCACGTTTTCTTGAATGGTTGAAAAGGCATGACGTGATAAAAGCGTATGAGAATGAGTGTCACATGCAATCCGTATCATACATACACCTCTTTATGCATGGGGGCGAACACGAAATAAAGTCTTATGCTAAGCATAACAAAATTTGAAAGCTCAAACGATAAATTTCGGTATGCGGTGTATGGAGCACTTAAGCGGTGCGCAAAGCTTTATGCAGCAAGGGTGCCTTTACGACGTATTGTAAGCTACAGCGGCATGTGTTTGTAGCTGCGCATACCTCTATTTCACATAAACTCACTCATTGTCATAGGCGCGCTTGAGAAGCTCAAAAGCTTTTCGTGAGCGCTTAATAGTGTCTAGATCAGCGCAATAACCAATACGAACCCATCCTTTGCAACCAAAACTATTTGAGGGGACAAGCATGAGCTCAAACGTGCGCGCCACATAAGAAAAATGTTCGGCATCATCTTCGAGCGCGCGCATCCACAGATAGAAAGCACCCTGCGGCTTAATATAGCAATAGCCCAGATCATCTAGAATATGCATGAGCTCGCACCTATTGGTGTTATACGCCTCAACTGGTGCAGGTTCTTGCGCACAATCGATAAGAACTCGCTGAAAGAGTGCTGGAGCACACACAAATCCCAAACGTCTACCTGCTCCTGCTACAGACGGGATAAGCTTATCGTGATATGGATTAGACGAAGGCACCAAAACCCATCCAATACGCTCACCAGGTAAAGACAGTGATTTTGAATACGAATAGCACACTATAGATGTTTGGATATAATCGGGAACCCAAGGAACACATGTCCCATAGCTCAGTTCGCGATAAGGCTCATCAGAAATGACATAAAGAGGATGACCAAACGTGTTCATAGCGTTTTTTATAAGCTCATTAAGACGAGCAAGCGTTTCTTTTGGATAAATAACGCCTACAGGATTGTTGGGCGAGTCGATAATAATTGCTTTAGTTTTAGGAGAAATCGCAGCAGAAAGTGCCTCAAAATCAATATCAAAGGTGTGCTGATTGGCTAAAACTATAACTTCGCGAGCACCGCAAGCGTCAATCCATACACTATATTCAGGGAAAAAAGGAGCAATAACAATAACTTCATCACCTGGGCAAACAACCGCATGCAACGCAATAGATACCGATGCAGCAGCACCACAGGTAAGATAAAGATCGTCTGGATGGTAATCGGTATGATATTTTTGATTAAGCGCGCGCGCAACGGCATGGCGAGCCTCATACAGTCCCGAAGCTGGTGTATACCCATGCAGGTTTAATGAAGGCAGCTCAAGATTTTTAAGAATAGAAGCTTTGACCAATGCAGGAGCCGAAACACTTGGATTGCCAATTGAGAAATCAAAAACATTCTCGTTTCCTATTTCTGCTTTTCTCTTTTGAGCAAATGCTGCAAGTTCGCGAATAGATGATTTTGATGAGCCTGCTTGATAACATGTTTGGTTAATATCCATATGGTTCCTCGCTCGTTGTTAATCTGCGGTATGTATGCGTTGCAGATATGGTAATCATACTACAAAAAACGCCGCAAGCAGCAAAGCATTGCGGCGTCTCAAGCACATAGGCACAAAAGTGTTATGAACTACAAGTTATACGTACATAACGCGGTTAAGCACGTGCACTTGTGTCCGCGTTTTGGTCTATGTCGTTCTCCATATATTCAGGGTGATTTTGAAGATAGTGTTCCCACTTACCATCGAGCAAAGCTTGAACGGCCTCACCTTCAACCGTTTCGCGCGCAAGCAGCACGTCAACCATCGTCCGTACCAATTCTTTACGTGAAGCTAAAACTTGTTCAGCGCGTTCGTGCGCACGACGCATCATACGCTCAACTTCATCATCAATGCGCTTAGACGTTTCGGCAGAATAATTAGAGCCGTGGGCATAGTCGCGACCTAAAAATACCTCATGTTGTGCCTCGCCGTACACCTGAGCGCCAAGCTCGTCGCTCATGCCATAGCGCATAACCATCTTGCGCGCAAGTTTAGTAGCCTTTTCAAGATCGTTGCTTGCACCGGTGGTGATATCTCCGCAAAACAGCTCTTCGGAAGTTCTACCACCCAGCATAACTGCCAACTGATCTAACATAGCATTTTTAGTTTCAAGCACTTTATCTTGCTCGGGCAATTGAAGCGTATAGCCAAGCGCAGAGCCACGACTAATAATTGAAATTTTATGTACAGGATCGGCGTGTTTAAGAATATGGCCCACAAGAGCATGTCCACTTTCGTGGTAGGCAATGGTGCGTCTTTCTTCTTCGGTCATAACGCGACCCTTCTTTTCTGGACCAGCTATCACGCGCTCCATGGCCTCTTCTATTTCGTTCATACCAATTATCTGCTTATGACGACGCGCTGTAAGAAGCGCCGCTTCGTTCAAAAGATTGGCCAAATCGGCGCCCGTAAATCCAGGCGTTAGTTTTGCAAGCGCTCCAAGCTGTACATCGGGCGCAAGTGGTTTATTTTGAGCGTGAACCTCAAGAATGGTCTTTCTGCCTTTGATATCGGGAGGATCAACTTGAACACGTCGATCAAAACGACCAGGACGCAAAAGTGCTGGATCCAAAATATCAGGACGATTGGTTGCAGCAATAAGAATAACTGCGTCGCTCTCTGCAAAACCATCCATTTCTACCAGCAACTGATTAAGCGTTTGTTCGCGCTCATCATGACCACCGCCAACTCCAGCTCCACGCTGGCGTCCAACCGCGTCAATTTCGTCGATAAAAATAATGGAAGGAGCTGCATGTTTTGCCTGCTTAAAGAGGTCGCGAACACGAGAAGCTCCTACACCTACAAACATTTCAACAAAATCTGAACCCGAAATAGAGAAGAACGGCACTCCTGCCTCTCCTGCTACTGCCTTTGCAAGCAACGTTTTTCCCGTTCCTGGCGCGCCCACTAACAGTACGCCACGCGGAATTTTGGCACCTAATTTTTTATAGCGCTTAGGATCTTTAAGAAAGTCGCGCACTTCTTTAAGCTCTTCAACAGCTTCATCAATACCTGCAACATCTTTAAAAGTTGTTTTGGGGCGACTTTTTTCTCCAACGCGAGCGCGCGCTTTACCAAACGACATCGCGCGTCCATTTTGATCGGAAATCGAATTCATAAGGAAGAACAGCGCTGCAACAATTAAAACCGTTGGCACAATTGCCGAGATTACCGTTTTGATCATGGAATCGTCTGACGTGTCAATACTAAACGCAATTGTTGGGTGATCTTGCATGAGCTTTTGCAGGCTATCGTGCCCTATGTAATAGGTTTTAAAATGACGCGAAGTGTCATTGGAATTAGTATAAACGCCTGTAATGCTGCTGTCTTGAGTTTTATAAACAACCTTGGTGATCTGCTCTTGATTAACCGCTTCAACAAACTGATTGGTTGTAAGGGTATCTTGAGGCGAAGCAAAAAAGGCATTATAGGCACAATACGCAAGCCATGCAGCTAAAAGTAGTGCAAAAATAATCCATATACGCTTGCGTCGGGGTGACTTATTTTTAGAAAACGCGTCAATAATATCGTTAAGTTCATCAACACTTAAATCATCTAAATTAAGGTTTTTGAAACGACTTTCGTGAGACATGTCCTCTTGCTGAGACGCATTTCCGCGTTCAGGCGTTTGGACAGGCTCATTATGTTTCAAAGTATTGTCATGAACATCTGCACTTTTGATGACCTGCTGTTGAGAAGGTTTTGTCTGCGAATTTTGCTCAGGCGCAGGCGTAGGCGATTCTTTCTGATCTGGTCTGTTTTCCAACACGAACAAACTCCTTATACGTTCTTATAGCGTTTAATGTGAATAAACTTGAGGCTTAAGTACGCCAACATAGGGTAAGTTGCGGTAACGCTCGGCATAATCTAAGCCATAGCCCACAATAAAGGAATCAGGAACATGTGTGCCTACGTAACGTGGCTCGATTGCCGGTTTATGATTGGGGATATCTTTTACTGAAAACGCCGCAACATGAATTGAAGCTGGTTTGCGAGCGCGAAGCAGCCCGATGAGATATTTAAGTGTAAGACCTGAGTCTAGGATATCCTCAGCAATAATGATGTCACGACCTTCAATTTTGGTATCAAGGTCTTTAAGGATTTTCACAACACCCGAGCTTTTTACTCCGTCTCCATAACTTGACACGGCCATAAAGTCAATAGCACACGGTATGGTAACAGCGCGTAACAAATCGGACGCAAAGATAAATGCTCCACGTAAAACTGCAATGAACAGGGGATTTTTACCCTCGTAATCTTTAGAAATTTCGGCACCTAAACGGCTTACGATTGCTTTAATATCGTTTTCACTTAAAATAACGCGCTCGATATCGGGGTGAAGCTCACTCATGATATATAGCTCCTAACTTTTTACACGTGAACATATCCACAGAGTATGAACACCTAAAACCAATGCTCCTCCAATGTTATTTTGCAGGAGTAAAACTTAATTCTAGCATCACTGTAGTACGAGGTGTACAACGAAAACGCTCATCTGAGCGAATGCTTGCAACCCACACGATTTTTCCTTCGGGAGCTTGGCGAACAATAGGAATGAGAGGGCGCTCCTCAAGGGGAATGTGCGCCTCATTTAAGAGGTCACTAATTTTTTTGGATCTTCCGCTCATGCCAAAAGGACACATAACATCTGCAGGCTGTGCGTTGTCTACCCACAACATAGCTCCCTGTAAAGACGGGTGAGAATCCCGTGCAAACCCAAGGCTTTCGGCATCACATACTATATGGGTACCTTGTGTTCTTTGCGAAAGCTTTTGCGCAAAATCTTCGGGTTGCATATGAGCAGGACACGCGTACATGCGCGCGGCTAAAGTATAGGGCACGGCATTGCGCGTACACGAAAGCGTGCCTGGTACACGCATCCATGCAGGGCGAAGCAACTCTTTATGTGCGGTTAAGCGAATAAAAAGCATGCCATGTTCAACACGAACAGACAAAGAATTTGCAAGGCTTAAAGAGCCAATACCAGCAGCAACACAGCGCAAAATAGCTTCAATGTGTGCGGTATCAAGACGAATATCACACGCCATCTGCATAAGTGCAAGACGCACCATACGGCGCGCGAGAGCCACATCTTCTGAACTTAAACGAAGCGCATCAAGCACTAATACGCTTTCCGTTTTTCTTCTTATAAGCGACTCAAGATGACGACGCGCTACGTTATCCATATAGTTGTTTTCATCGCGCAAGATATCGCAAGTTGAGCAAATTCGCTCAATCAAATGCGGATTTTTTTGCTTGAGCTTGGGAACAATAACGTGGCGCATATATGCACGTGCATAATGCGTATCGTGATTGGTTTGATCTTCGCACCAGGTCATACCGTGCTGGGTAAGCATATCGCAGAGCTCTTCATGCGTTGTATCCAAAAGTGGACGAACAATAATTGATCGACGGCGAGGAATTGAACACAAACCAGACAGTGCCGACCCCTTAGTTGCATTCAAAAAGAATGTTTCTACCCGATCACTTGCTGTATGAGCAGTGAGAATACGGGCATCCTGTACGCGCGTATGAGTTTGCTGGCACAGTTTTTTTATCAATTCAAAGGCCACTTTATAGCGCACCATACGACCTACATTTTCTATATTTTTCTCGCCTGACAAGGTTTTTTGTGCAGCAAGACGAGCAACATCTACATGTACGACATGAAAAACAATGCCAAAATGAGAGGCAAGCTCTTGTACAAATTCCTCATCAGCTTGAGCGGATGCACCGCGCAGCCCGTGATTTACGTGAAGAATGTGCAGACGCTCTTTTGCAATTGGCGCACAACCTCGACCATCCTCAAGATCAAGTTGCGATGTTGCAGCTAACAGGGTTAATGCCGACGAATCGGCTCCACCAGAGACCATCAAAAGCACCGGTGCAGATGAAGATCCTTCCACTTGAGACCTCGAAGATGTTGTATGAGCAAAACGAGCCTGAACGCTTGGCACGTATACCTCCTCAAAACTGCGCTTTGTATGTTTGCTTATAGGTGCAATGTCATGTGCAGTGTCAACCTGAATACATAAGATGATAGTATGCAGAAAAATATTGTAACCGTATTATATGAACAACGCCTGTTCATCACAGTAAAACAAAAAGTGCCAAACAAAACGTGCGATATCACACAACGTGATACCGCACGTATAAGCATATGGTCGTCACTCATACACCTCTTGTCAAACGCGAATAAGCTAGTCGATTGAAACCTTAGTAACGTTTGCTTTTTCTTGCTGTTTAGGGACCGTAATGGTAAGCACGCCATTGGCTAAACGAGCACTTAATCCTTGTGTTGCTGCGTCTTTTAGATAAACACCACGCGTAGCACTCCATGAAGATGTCTCTTTGTACAGATAATTCTTGTGCTTATCCTCTTCGCTTTCTTGCTTAGTTACAGCTATCGACAGACGACCTTCATTAAGTTCGACATCTATATCCTCGCGTTTTACACCAGCAAGCTCAGCAGTAACTTCATAGGAAGTGTCTTTATCTTCAACATTCATCTTAAACGTATGAGCATCGGACAAATTTGAAAGTTCTACAGGCTCCTGGAAGAAGTCACCAAAAGGATCAAATGCACGACGAAGTGTCTCTAAACGATTGTAAGGAACCAAAGTAGCCATATGAATCACTCCTTAAAACGATGAGGTTATACAACCTCTTATGTTCATATAGGTACGTACCCGTACTAACAGATATTATACAACCTCATATATATTTTTATAATTGCTACACATATATAATCTAAGTCTACTATTGTTAGGTATTGAAATGTAAAATCCTAAAAGAGTTACGCGTTCAAGCGCGTATTATGGTATAAATAATGTGAGAAAACAAATGCTGTCGGAGGTGCTGTATGACAGAAGATTTACACGGTATATCAGGTAGTGACAATCGTGCGCAACAAAAACACATGTCTAGTGCCCAAGACGTTTGTGAATCTAAGGAGCCTATACAGCGCAGCGCCGCAACTGCAGATTATGTAGAAGATCCTTTTACCTATACCAACAATACCAAAGACGAGTGCCCTGCTCCTTATGTACGTCCTACCAAGCCACATCACACACAAGAAGCCATTAATGACTTGCAGGAAGATGAAGTTGATAATCTCGACGTTACTGGCATTGACTCTCGCACTATAAAATCTTCTTCTCTTAAGCGCCGTCAGCGCAGAATCTCAAGAAAGGATGCCGAGATCTTAAATAAATCTCAATACGGTCACTATCTTGAAATTCCACGCAACAAGCGTTCCATTTTCCGTCCACAACAGCGCATCCAACAACAACGAATGAATAAACTTTTGTTTTTATCTGCGCTTATCGTGGTGGCAATTATTATCGTTCTCTTTTACATCATCCACTAACGTCATTCGTTAAGAGTACTTCTCACTAATCCCAAGGATTTTTCTCAAAAAGTTTTTCTTGCGAAGGTGCGCGGTCAGAATACGGGTCATAGCCGTCATCGTCTTCACGTTCGGCTCTGATAGTGGTGTCTCCCCTGCGAGAAGATATATTCTGCGCAATACGAGAAGATCCTTTTTGTGTTGAAGCTTCACGCGCGGGGTCTGTATGAGCGTCAGACATTTTTGGATGAGCTATAAAATTGTGATCTGCATCTACATCTACCACAAGCGTATCTCCCTCATGAACACGTCCATCAATAATAAGCGAAGAAATAGTATCTACCACCTGTGTTTGAATAAGGCGCTTAAGGGGACGCGCGCCGTATGCAGGGTCAAAGCCCTGAGTTGCCAGTTGCTTATGTGCCGCGTCAGTTAAGACGAGGCTCATGCGCTCGTGTGCAAGTCGCTCACGAACTGATTTAAGCTGAAGATCAACAATTTTCTCGATAGCTGCAGCATTAAGAGAGTCAAACATAACAATATCGTCAATTCGGTTAAGAAACTCTGGCTTAAACGTGTCGCGCAATGCCTGCGTTACACGATTTTTAACATCTTCAGATGTAAGCGATGAACCTGCCTGCGTTGCTTGCGATATAATTTGACTTCCAACATTGCTGGTCATAATAATGATTGAGTTTTTAAAGCTCACCACACGACCTTGTCCATCTGTTAGACGTCCATCGTCAAGCAGTTGCAACAAGATATTAAACACATCAGGATGTGCCTTTTCCATTTCGTCAAGCAAGATAACACAGTAGGGATGTCTGCGTACAGCCTCGGTGAGCTGTCCACCTTCGTCGTAACCTACATATCCTGGAGGCGCGCCAATGAGGCGCTGGACGCTGAACTTCTCCATATATTCGCTCATATCAATACGAACTAAAGCACGTTCATCGTCAAAGAGCGTAGAGGCAAGCGTTTTAGCAAGCTCGGTTTTTCCTACACCAGTAGGGCCGAGGAAGAAAAAGCTTCCCAATGGCTTATTGGGATCTGCAAGCCCTGCACGACTTCTGCGCACAGCCGCCGCAACAGCTGATACAGCCTTGTCTTGTCCGATAACACGCTTATGCAGGACAGCTTCTAAACCGCGCAATTTAGACATTTCACCCTGCATCATCTTTGCAACAGGAATGCCTGTCCACGAAGAAACAACGGCTGCAATTTCCTCAGGTGTTACTTCTTCTTTAAGCAAGCCGCCATTTTCCTGCTTGTCATGCAAAGCGGCTTCGGCTTCTTGATAGCGTTTTTCAAGCTCGGGTATCGTTGCATAACGCAACTCGGATGCGCGAGCCAAATCCGATGTCTGTGCGGCATATTCCATATCACGTTTTGAGTGTTCAATCTTTGATTTAAGGTCTTGGACCTTATCGATTGCGTGTTTTTCGTTATACCATTTTGCACGTGCAGTTGTAAGAATTTCACGCGCGTCTGCAATTTCTTTTTGAAGCGCACTCAAACGTTCCTTAGAAGCATCGTCATCCTCTTTTTTAAGCGCCTGCTCCTCAATTTGCATGCGAGTAAGTTCGCGTTGCTTTGCATCTATATCCGCTGGCATCGAATCAAGCTCCATACGAAGCTGAGAGGCTGCCTCGTCAACCAAATCTATTGCTTTATCAGGTAAAAAGCGCTCACTAATATAGCGATTAGACAAATCTGCGGCACTCACCAACGCAGCATCACAAATACGAACACGATGATGTTGCTCATAAGCTTGTTTAAGGCCTCTTAAAATTGATACCGTGTCCTCAACGGAAGGCTCTTTTACCAACACCGTTTGAAAACGACGCGCCAAGGCTTGGTCTTTCTCGATATATTTACGGTACTCGTCCAGCGTTGTGGCTCCTATTGCATGAAGCGCGCCACGTGCAAGTGCGGGCTTTAAAATATTACCGGCATCCATTGCACCATCTGTTGCCCCTGCTCCTACAATCGTATGAAGCTCATCGATAAACAAAATAATTCGGCCTTGAGACTTTTCTACTTCTTTAAGCACCGCTTTAAGGCGATCTTCAAATTCGCCGCGATACTTAGCTCCAGCGACAAGCGCGCTCATATCAAGCTCGATAAGCTCTTTATCTTTGATGCTTGACGGAACATCACCTGCAACTATGCGCTCGGCTAAGCCCTCTACAATTGCTGTTTTACCAACACCAGGCTCGCCAATAAGTACTGGATTATTTTTAGTACGACGACTAAGGACCTGAATTGTCCTACGAATCTCTTCAACACGGCCAATAACGGGGTCAAGCTTGTGAGCACGAGCAAGTGCACAAACGTTTCTGCCGTATTGTTCAAGCGCCTGAAATTGAGGCTTGCTATCAGCAGAGGTTACGCGATCATTTCCGCGCAATTCCTCGTAAACTTTTGCAACACGCTGTGCAGTAATGCCAAAGTCTTGCAAGATTTTTTGTGCATCACCAGATGTAGACGCAAGCGCATAAAGAATATGCTCGGTTGTAACGTAATCATCGGTAAGTTTATGAGCATATGTCTCGGCTTTATTTGCCACATCAATGAGCTGATTGCTTAGCTCAGTTTGAACAGTTTGCCCTGTTATTGCTGGTAACTTAGCAAGCTTCTCTTTCACTGAACGCTCGATAGCCCCGGCGTCACCGCCAATTTTCTCGATAATGGCAGATATATTTCTTTCACGCGATGAAAGAAGCGCATCCAAAACGTGCAGCGGCAACACCTGCGATGCATGTGCTGTTTGAGCTGCGGCGATTGCCTGTTGGAGCAACTCCTGAGCTGTAGTGGACCACATAGACAGCTGCATACATACCACCTCTTTCATGAAATTTACGAATGTTTGTTTTATACGATTGGGCGCATGGCTCAATCTCTGTTAAGAAGTATTACCCTTAAGTCTTACTTTATACATTATCTAAGTGTATTCATATTAGATTTATAGGTCTACACATATCCTACAAGTAAGAAATTACGCAAAAAATAAAAGGAAAAGGCGTGTTCTACCCGCGAATAGAACACAGTAAAGTCTAGCTTTAGCTTACGCGCACACCAAATGGTTTATATCACGCGTCTTGAGTATCTCCAGATAATAAACCACGCATAATTGTTTCGGGATTATTAGAATCATAGCGAGCAAGCGCGGTTATACGCTCGCGCATACGCAGCTCGTGGACTTCATCCTCAAGCGCGCGTATGCGTTTGCGCAATGCATCGTTTTCTTCATCACGAGCAACGGAGCGCTCACGCATATCCAAAATACGAACCACACCTGCAAGATTAATACCTTCATCGGTGAGTTTGCTGATAAGATTTAAGCGCTCTATGTCGTTAGCAGAATACAAACGCGTATTTCCGCGCGAACGACCAGGATTTACGAGACCTTTTTGTTCATAGACACGAAGTGTTTGCGGATGCATACCAGTAAGTTCGGCTGCAACACTGATCATGTATAACGGCTTATCTTTAGCGCTTTTTCCACGCGTCTCCATGCTCACGCACGTCCTTTCTGTAGTCTTGCATATCATTATCACGCAAACGCTCAAAAGTTTCACGCTCTTTTGCAGAAAGATACGTAGGAATTTTTACACGCACACTAACAAAAAGCGAGCCACGTGCACCTTTTTTCTTAGGCACACATGCGCCTAAGTCTTTGAATCTAAATGTCTTACCGTCTTGTGTACCTGCAGGAATCTTAAGACGAAGCTCGGTACCATCAGGGGTTGGAATGTCTATATGGGCGCCTAATATAGCTTCATATATACTAATAGGAAGCTCCATATGAACATCTGCACCATCACGATGGAAAAGCGGATCATCCGAAACAGAAGTGGTAATAACAAGATCTCCACGTTCGCCGGTACCGATACCGTATTCTCCTCGACCACGATACCTCAGCTTGCCACCATTTTGAGCACCAGCAGGAACTTTTACCTCTAACGTTTGGCTTTCTTTAGTAGATGGAATTGTAAAGCGTACGCGCTGTGTACAACCGTTATATGCCTGTTGCGCGCTCAGTGTAAGCGATAATGTTAGATCTCTACCCTTTGCGCTGCGTTGCGTATAGCCTGATGAGCCTGCTGCATTCCCAAAAATACTTGAAAAATCAAAATCTGAAAACGCACCATTACCATTACGAATGTTAGTAAAAACATCATTCCAGTTGCCCATATTGGCTGTATACGCATATGACGAGCCACGCCCAGCAGAAGCGTAGGGTCCAAAACCCGAACCGCCAATTCCACCAAATTGCAACATCTGATCATACTCACGACGCTTGTTTTTATCTGAAAGTGTTGTATAAGCCTCGCTGATCTCTTTAAATTTTTTTTCGTCACCGCCAGCATCAGGGTGATATTTTGCTGCTAATTTACGAAATGCCCGACGAATATCTTGATCGGTGGCGCTTTTTGGTACGCCTAAAATATCGTAATAACTTCTTTGCGCCATTTTGACAAGCGCCTCCTTTCAACAATTCAAAGGTTGAGCACACTATGCTTGTTCAGAAGCACCATCTGAGCTGGTTGCGTCGTCTTGAGTATCTGCAGGACGAGCAGGGCCTCCGAACGTCACCGTAACCATAGCATTGCGAATTACTTTTCCACCCATGCGATAACCTTTTTGATATACATCGGCAACTGTATCGGCATAGGCATCTTTATTTTCTTGTCTGCCCACTGCTTGATGAATCAAAGGATCAAAGGCTTTACCTGCAGGATCAATAACCTCAACGCCTTCTTTTGCCAAAATTGCAAGCATTTTATCGTGAACTTGGGAAATACCATCTAAAAACTGTGTAAAGTTATCATCCTTGTTATCCAACGAAGCTGCATGATTAGCTGCACGCTCCATGTCATCAATAACAGGTAAAAGACTTAGAACCAGTTTTTCTGCTGCGCGGGCTTGCTCGTCCAAACGTTCCTGAGCCGTACGTCTTCTGTAATTATCCCAATCTGCTTGCAGGCGCATAAATTTTTGATTTGCCGCCGCTGCCTCTTTGGACTTTGCGTCAAGTGTGTCTTGTAAATCTTCTAATTGCCCAGAAAGCTCGTCATGCTCTTTTTTAAGCTTGTCAAAGTCTGCCTTAATGTCTTCACGCGCAGCTTTTTCACCTGCAGCAATAGCTGCGGCTACGGTAGCGTCCTCATCGGAACACGCATCTACATGTTCTGTAACGTGCGCAGCAGAATCACACGAACTACAAGCTTGATCAGGTGATTTATCATCAGACTTATGCGCAGATGGGGTATCGTGATGACTGTGAGGCATCTGTTGAGATGCGTCTGCTGCACCTTCGTGCGAGAAATCCTGTTTTTCATCATTAGGCATCATAGACGTTCTACCTCCTTATGGTATAGAGGGCAGTACAGAAATTGTGTACTGCCCCGGCTACTAGCTATGCGTATAACGCTTAGTTCTTTTTGTCGTCGTCTACAACTTCATAATCTGCGTCAACAACATCATCTTGAGGCTTTTGTTGCGCATCTGTGCCCGCGCCTTGTGGCTGTTGTGCGCTTGCTTGTTGTGCGTTTGAATACACAATCTCGGCAAGTTTATGGCCAACTTCCTGCAGTTTTTCGCCAGCAGCCTTAATAGCTTCGATGTCTTGACCTTCAAGTGCCTTCTTAGCTTCAGCTACCGCATCTTCAGCAGCTTTCTTCTGATCAGCAGGAACCTTGTCACCCAAATCCTTCAAAGTTTGCTCGGTTGAGTATGCAAGCGAATCTGTTTGGTTGCGTACCTCAATTTCGTCTTTGTGCTTTTTATCTTCTTCAGCATGAGATTCAGCATCTTTAACCATGCGATCCACTTCATCATCAGAAAGTGCTGTTGAACCAGAAATGGTAATCTGCTGCTCTTTGCCTGTTCCCTTATCTTTTGCAGTAACCTTTACAATACCGTTTGCGTCGATATCAAAGGTAACTTCAATTTGAGGAACTCCACGACGAGCTGCAGGGATGCCAGTCAGGCTAAACTTACCTAAGCTCTTGTTGTCGTGTGCAAGCTGACGCTCGCCTTGTAAAACGTTGATTTCAACAGATGTTTGATTGTCAACAGCAGTTGAATAAATCTCGGTTTTGCTGGTAGGAATGGTTGTATTACGATCAATCATCTTGGTCATCATACCGCCCAAGGTTTCTACACCCAAAGAAAGCGGCGTCACGTCCAAAAGCAAAATGCCCGAAACATCACCTGTAAGAACACCAGCTTGAACCGCTGCACCATCAGCAACTACCTCATCGGGGTTAACGCTCATGTTAGGTTGCTTGCCTGTAATAGTTTTAACAAGCTCTTGAACAGCAGGCATACGAGATGATCCACCAACGAGGATAACCTCGTTTACATCAGAGATTGAGATGTTTGCATCACGAAGCGCCTTGGTAACAGGCTCTTTGCAGCGCTCAAGAAGGTCGCGCGTAATGCGCTCAAACTCAGCGCGGGTAAGTGTGTAGTTGAGGTGCTTAGGACCAGTTGCATCAGCAGTAATAAAGGGCAGGTTAATGTCTGCTTGTTGAGCACTCGAAAGCTCTTTCTTTGCGTTTTCAGCAGCCTCTTTAAGACGTTGAAGAGCCATAGGATCTTTGCGCAAATCAATATTGTTATCCGACTGGAATTTATCTGCCAACCAGTCGATAACACGCTGATCCCAATCGTCACCACCTAGGTGGTTATCACCATTAGTGGCAAGAACTTCTACCACGCCATCTGCCAAATCAAGCAGCGATACATCAAACGTACCACCACCAAGGTCAAATACGAGAACTTTTTGGTCAATATCTTTTTTATCCAAACCGTATGCAAGTGCTGCAGCCGTAGGCTCGTTTACGATACGCTTAACGTCCAAACCTGCAATTTTACCTGCGTCTTTAGTTGCCTGACGTTGCGCGTCATTAAAGTAAGCAGGAACGGTAATAACAGCTTCGGTAACTTTTTCTCCCAAATATTTCTCGGCATCAGCCTTCATCTTAGAAAGCACCATGGCCGAAATTTGCTCAGGGGTAAAGTCTTCTCCGTTAATGGTTACAACAGCACGATTGCCAGTACCGCCTTTAACGGAATAAGGAACAGTTTTAATCTCTGAGCTAACCTCGTCAAAACGACGACCCATAAAACGCTTAATAGAAAATACCGTGTTAGTAGGGTTGGTAACTGCTTGGTTTTTAGCAGCTTTTCCTACAATACGGTCGCCTTCGGCACGAAAGCCCACAACTGACGGTGTGGTGCGATCGCCTTCGGCATTTACAATAATAGTAGGTGCGCCACCCTCAAGCACTGCCATTGCCGAGTTTGTGGTACCAAGGTCGATTCCCAATACTTTACTCATAGCTGGTATCCTTTCATCATGACATGCACAAGCACGCATACGCTTTGTATGGATATCGTGCATGTTTTACATTTCGTTAAAGGTGCGTTTCTCACGCACTATCAGAATTGTTCCCTCTATATATGAATACTATACATAATCTAAGTGTATTCATACTAGATTTTTTATATCTCCACATATCATAGATATTATAC
This sequence comes from Fannyhessea sp., assembly GCF_986145555.1. Lineage (NCBI taxonomy): Bacteria > Bacillati > Actinomycetota > Coriobacteriia > Coriobacteriales > Atopobiaceae > Fannyhessea > Fannyhessea sp. The sequence goes on along the minus strand of NZ_CFRCNA010000005.1, from coordinate 30,930 downwards.
GCTGCACCTTCATATCTGAGCATAGGCGCGTGAGAGTTTCTTCTTGAATACGTTTTGTATTTGCACAGGTCACAATACAGTTGTAGTACACTTGATACAAGTTGTGTGTGTTAATTTGCGTGCGCACACTCATCAAATTTATGGAGATGATTTTATGAAGCTCGTTATTGTATCGGATATTCATGGTGCCGCTCAATGGTGTCGCCGCTTAATTGATGAGCTTGACCAACATCAACCTGATCGCGTTATATTGTTGGGCGATTTGCTCTATCACGGTCCGCGTAATAATCTTCCTGCTGATTATAATCATAAAGAAGTTATTGCTATGCTTAATTCAATTAAAGAACAGCTTATTGTAGTGTGCGGTAACTGCGAAGCAGAGGTAGACCAATGGGTTTTGGAATTTCCTTGTTTAGCAGAATATAACATTTTATGGGATCAAACTCTTGATAGCGATATTGGTACCAAAATTCAGCGCGCAAACGAGCACGGCAAGCTCATACAAGGTCGCGCACTCTTTTGCACGCACGGACATAAATGGGGAGCAGGCTTTCATAATTCTTGTGATCATATGCCTCCTCTTCCGCAGGGAAGCGCGTTGATATTTGGCCATACTCACAAAAAAATTAACGAGGAAAGCACAACATACCCAGGTATATGGTGTTTTAATCCAGGCAGCGTTGGCCTTCCTAAAGACGGCACGCATAGTTATGGTATCTATGAAGACGGTGTTTTTACGCATCGAATTTGGGATAATGCATAACGTTTGTCTTGATGGATAAACCGTTGATTATGAGTATTGCTTGAATTATTAAACATTGCCTCACACGCATGTAACAGACCCATCCAAGGAGCGCCGATGAAACAAATGAGAACATACCCCGTAGCCACTATTACCAAAAAGGCCACTCGTGCGCTTAAAGATGGATTTAGCTGGGTTTATGCTGACGAGGTTATAAAAATTGAGGCACGTGATAAGACTACACGAACGGTGGAAAATGCTTCGCTGGTAGATGTTTGCGAAGAAAACGGAACGTATCGAGGCACGGCGTTTCTTTCTCAAAACAGTACCATTCGTCTGCGTATGGTAAGTACAAACGCTAATGATCGTTTTGACGAAGCGTTTTGGAAACGTCGCATTATGTGGGCATGGCAATACCGCGTAAGCTGCATGAAAGAACAAAGCCTTCCTCATACCGACGATACACACTGCTGCCGCGTTATTTTTTCCGAAGCAGACGGGATCCCTGGGCTTATCGTCGACAGATATGAAAGCGTTTTGGTATGTCAAATTACCACCGTTGGTGTTGAGCGTATAAAGGATCTGCTCTATCGACTTGTTGTTGAAGTTTTGCACGAGGCTGGCGAGGACATCCGTGCGTTGTATGAACGCTGCGATTCGCCTGTGCGAACCAAAGAAGGCCTAGCACTTTATAAAGGCTGGTATACCAAATTGGCGCCTGCGCTTAGCGTGCCCACTTCATCGCAGCTTATTATGCACGAAAATGGAATAGCTTTTTCTGTTGATGTAGAAAACAGTCAAAAAACGGGATTTTTTCTGGATCAAAAATACAACAGACGGGCAATCCGTAGCATATGTGCAGGTAAACGAGTGCTAGACTGCTTCTCACACGTTGGACCATTTGCCCTTAATGCAGCCGTTGCAGGAGCAAAAACTGTTCGAGCGGTTGATATTAGCGAGCTTGCGCTTAAACTGGCTCAAGAAAATGCGCGTCTTAACCATGTTGAGCATATCGTACACTGTAGCTGTGCAGATGTCCTGGACTATCTGCGTAAATTGGCGCAGGATAAAACCTATGCACATGCCGAAGGCGGCCCTTTTGATGTGATTATTCTTGATCCCCCTGCGTTTACTAAAAGTAGGAGCACCATTTCTTCGGCTATGCGAGGCTACAAAGAAATCAATTACCACGCTATGAAACTTCTGCCACGTGGCGGATATCTAGCCACGTGTAGCTGTAGTCACTTTATGTCAACAAAACTTTTGCAAGACGTACTTCAAAGTGCAGCACAACAAGCCCACGTTACGCTCAGACAAATTGAAGCGCGGCAACAGGCGTGCGACCATCCTATTATATGGGGTATGCCCGAAACTCATTATTTGGATTTTTTCATTTTTCAAATTATTTAGCGCGGCTAAATAATTATATGTGCACGTAGACGAGGTATAACCCAAGAAATTATGCCAAGGTGTCAGTGTTTGGCAAACACATGGCTTGTAGGTATATTTGCACACACATATAACACGTATTGAGACTTGCTTTTATCGTACATGCGTTCTATACTAGAACACATGTTTTACGAACTTTTGTTCTAAGGAGTCTCGGTGTTCACACTTGCAGGATACATTCCTTTTAATGCCACATCCCAAGCAAATACCAAAGCAACACAAGATCTATATGCGCAAAAAGCAGCGCATGAGCATATAGATGCCCTACCGTATATGTGCATTGATCTCAAAACTTTTTACGCTTCAGTTGAATGTGCCGATCGAGGACTCAATCCATTTACAACCAACTTAGTAGTTGCCGATCCCGATCGCGGAGAAGGAACCATCTGCTTGGCCGTTACGCCTGCGCTTAAAGCACAAGGTGTACGAAATCGTTGTAGAGTATACGAGATTCCCAAAGACATAACGTATATAAAAGTAAAACCACGCATGCAGCACTATGTTGATGTTTCTGCACGTATACGCTCTATCTATGAACAATTTTGTGCACCGTGCGATATTTTTCCATACTCAATAGACGAGTGTTTCATCTATATTGCACCGTATATCAAACGATACAACATGTCGTCACAACAAATTGCGCAAATGCTTATCGACACCGTATATGAGCAAGAACATATTTGTGCAACAGCGGGTATTGGAAGCAATATGTTTCTTGCAAAAATTGCCATGGATATTATCGCAAAACACAATAACACGCATATGGGGATTCTTACCAAAACACTCTTTTATCGTGATATATGGCGTCATCGACCGCTGACAGATATATGGGGCATAGGATCAAGCACCGCTCAAAAACTTGCACATTATGGCGTGTTCGATCTGCATGGCGTATGTGGCATTTCCAATGAAATTCTGTTGCGAGAATTTGGCATAGGCGCACACACGCTTATCCAACATGCTTGGGGTCTTGATTTTTGCACCATAAGTTCAATCAAGGCATACAAGCCGCGACATCAGTCGATATCAAATGGACAGGTACTTCTGCGCGATTATAGCGAAGCAGAAGCAAAAAGTATTTGTAAAGAAATGATTTATGACTCATGTCTTCGTCTTATTGAAGAAAGAAATACATGCTCGTGCATTACCCTTGAAGTTATGTATACTAACACACCCTTAGCGCAGGTAAACGGTATTGATTCTGTTTATCTCAAAAGTCGTCAGTACACACTTCACTGTTCTCATACGCTTTCATACCATACAGCATCACGCAGCATACTAGAACAAATTCTTGATACGCTGTGGGACACACGCGTTGATAAAGATCGCCTTATACGCAAAATTTGCATTACGCTGGGAAATCTTAAGCCCCAAGCACAAGTTACTCCAACACTTTTTGAAGGAGATGAAACGCACACTAACGAATATAAACTTGCCTATGCCACACTTGCCGTTAAACATAAATATGGTAAAAACTCCCTGTTGCGAGGGACAAGCTTATTGCCACACGCAACAGGAAGACAGAGAAACCAACAAATTGGAGGCCATCATGCATAAACACGTTATATACACTCTGCTCGTTTTGTATAAAGCGTGCATGTTGTTGGATACACCGCATGTTATTGCAACATAAGACGTTAAAACACTCTATGCATTTGATAGTAGAAACACACTATGCATTGTTGTTTTGAGCTTTAAGTGCAATATCTGAACGGTAAAACATATGTGGGAGCTCTAACGAATCGAGGTAGTCATACACGTGCTTTCGGGCTTGTGCAATGCTAGAGCCTTGTGAAAGCGCCATAAGAATACGACCACCAGAAGACAGCAGATCACCTTGATTTACGTCTAACTTTGCACGTGATTCTAGTTCTAACTTTTCACATGGTGTTACATCTGTTTGTGTATCTAACGTTGTAGCCGACTTTACTCCAGCATAAATCAATTCAATCGAAGAAGGAGGATTACTAAATGACGTGAGTGGAATATTTTTTATATAAGATTTTGGATAACCATCAGCAGCAACAACAACGCCTACGCATGAGCCATGTGCCTTGGCAAAGCGTTTGGTATCTGTGCCACTGAGCAACTCGGCTATCATCAATGCAGTATCTTCATCCAAAACCGATGTAATAACCTGCGTTTCGGGGTCACCAAAACGGGCATTAAATTCTATAACATAAGGACCAGAGCTCGTAAGCATAAGTCCCGTATACAGTACTCCGTTAAATTGAGCGTTTTGTTCTTGCAGGGCCGATAAGGTAGGTTCAACGATAGTTGTAATAGTTTGCTGAACCAGTTCAGGCGTTACGAAGGGAACAGGCGTATACGCGCCCATGCCTCCTGTATTTAAGCCAGTATCTCCTGTACCTTGGCGCTTGAAATCTTGTGCGCAGGGTAAATAGATACGACTATTGCCATATACAAGGGTAAAGAACGAAAATTCAGGACCTTCAAGGAACTCTTCAAGAACCACTTTTGTTTGGCTTCCAAACTCATGAAGTGTAAATATCTCCTGAAGAGCCTGATCGGCGTCGTGTAACGTACGCGCAATAATAACACCTTTACCTGCTGCTGGACCGTCGGCTTTAATAACAATAGGGGCAAAATGAGACGAGGTAACACAGTGTCTTTTTACAGCATCTAATGCACTTTCATAAGATGTGTGAACTGAATATTTTGCCGTAGGAATGTGATGCGCTTCCATCAAGTCTTTAGCAAATGATTTAGATGATTCTATTTGTGCGGCTTTTTGAGTTGGGCCAAAAATTTTAAGCCCGCGTGCCTCAAAATAATCAACAATGCCAGAAAAGAGAGGCAACTCGGGTCCAACAAATGTCCAGTCGATGTTATGTTGTACGCAAAAATCAGCTAATCCCTTAAAGTCATCTTGAGAAATTTGGACACATGATATTTTTTCAGCGCACATGCCTGGGTTACCAGGTGCGCAAAAAACGTGTGTCACGTGAGGCGATTTCGCAAACGAGCGTGCTAAGGCGTGTTCGCGTCCACCAGAACCTACAACCAATATGTCCATGAGACATCCTTTCGTGCTTCTCGTGCTTCTCGTGCTTCGTGTGCTTCGTGTGCTTCGTGTGCTTCGTGTGCTTCGTACACGATATATTACGCACTCACGAGTTCATCAGTATCAAACGTACTTTTACAGGCAATTTTTATCAAAACAGAAGGGTATAACAAATGCTCTGCTTCATGAATACGCGCTTCAAAACTATCAAGAGTATCATTGTCAAAGCGAGGAACTTGCACTTGACTTATAACTGTTCCTGTGTCTATTCCCTCGTCAATGTAATGAACGGTTACCCCTGAAATCCTTACTTTTGCAGCAAAAGCATCTGCGATAGCTGTAGCTCCTGGAAAAGAAGGTAAAAGCGCAGGATGAATGTTGATGATTTTTTGAGGAAATGCGTCCAACATAGGTTTATGTAAAATACGCATATAGCCTGCCAATGCCACAAAATCTATTTTATAGCGCTTGCAAAGTGCAACAAGAGCTTGCTCGTAATCTGCACGCGTTGCAAAATCACAAGGAGAGAAAACCTCAAGCGGAACGCCTAATTTTTTAGCGCGCGTACACACATATGCATTTGGGTTGTCACAAAAAAGAAGCGCAATTTCTAAAACACGCGTTTGACGACAGCAGATATCATAGATAGCTTCAAAATTTGTTCCAGAACCCGATGCAAAAACAGCAAGTTTCATAACTTAGTGCTCCTCAGAGGTCTTGGCGTCTATAACAATTTGTGGTCTATCTTGTAAATATACAGATGAGCCATGTTCTATGGAATCAGCTTTCTCTACACAACCAATCACAAATACCTGTTCACCTGCGGTTTTTAGAGCATCCATTACCTTTTGAACATCGTCTTTACTAATAGAAAGGACAAGACCAATGCCCATATTAAAATATTCAAACATCGAGGCGTACTCAAGATTACCCTGCTCTTGAAGCATGCTAAAGACGGCTGGTTTATCCCATGATCCATCGTATATATAAGCTCGCAAATCACGCGGCAACATACGCGGAATGTTTTCAACAAATCCACCGCCTGTAATATGAGAAATCCCGTGAATAAGCCCTTGCCGTACAAGCGGAAGAACGCTTTTTACATAGATTTTAGTAGGCTCCAAAAGCTCAGGATGTTGCGAGAGCGATTGACCTAAAATAGAGCGAACAAGACTAAATCCATTTGAATGTATACCCGAAGATGCTAATCCTACAAGTACATCACCCTCGTGCACCAGCGATGTATGCAAAAGTGCACGACGCTCGGCAATGCCCACACAAAAGCCTGCTAAATCAAACTCATCAGATTCGTACAAACCAGGCATCTCTGCCATTTCGCCGCCAATAAGCGCAGCACCTGCTTGTTTACATCCCTCACACACGCCTTTAACCAATGCTTCCATACGTTCAGGCGAGTTTTTGCCCACGCTTATGTAATCGAGGAAAAACAGGGGTTCAGCGCCTTGTGCAAGAACATCGTTTACGCACATAGCAACACAGTCTATACCAACAGTATCGAGTCGATTAAGTTGCTTTGCTAACAGGATTTTGGTACCAACACCATCGGTTCCCGAAACTAAAACGGGATCATCAAAGTGAAAGTCTTTAAGCGAAAACAAACCAGCAAAGCCACCCAGATCGCCCAAAACTTCTTTTCGATATGTTGCATGAACATGCTTTTTTATACGAGATACGGCTTCATATCCTGCCTCTACATCAACACCTGCTTGAGAATATGCATTTTGGCTCATAAGAATCCTTTCCATTTGGAATGCAAAACACATCGTACATGCATGCCTGTGTTATTGAACACGATCGGTAATATGCGAAGCATGTTTAAGCGGCACTTGATTTACCTCGGCAAGTGAGGCTTTGTAATCCTGCTCGTAATCAAACAAGCGTGTTGGATAATCACCGTTAAAGTACGCCATGCACAAACCCTGATACGGAGCATCCACATGCAGATCAATCGCTTTAATAAGACCTTGCTCACTTAAATACGCAAGTGATGTTGCTCCAATAAAGGACCTAATGTATTCAAGGCTGTGACCTGCTGCAATAAGCTCACGCGTATCCGAAATATTAATTCCATAAAAACACGGATATTTAAGAGCAGGACTCGCAATGCGTACGTGCACTTCACGCGCACCAGCTTCAAAGAGCAGCGCAACAATTAAACGCGAGGTAGTGCCACGCACAATTGAATCATCAACCATCACGATGCTTTTACCTTCAACGATCTTGCGCACCGCCGACAACTTCATGCGTACGCCTCGCCGGCGCTCGGCCTGAGTAGGTTGTATAAACGTTCTGCCAATATACTGATTTTTAACGAGCCCCATTTCGTTAGGCAAACCCGACGCTTCAGCATAGCCCATAGCTGCGGAAAGCGAAGAATTGGGTACACCTATCACCAAATCGGCCTGCGGACACGGAGCCTCGTGCGCAAGAATTTCGCCAGAGCGTTTGCGCGCCGTGTGAACACATACATCGTGAATAACTGAATCGGGTCGCGCAAAGTAGATATACTCCATCGCACAAATTGCCTGCTGATGGTGGCTGGTATAATATTCGCGCGTAACCTGACCGTCTTTAATAAATACCACTTCACCAGGCTCAACATCAAATAAAAATGATGCACCAATTTGATTAAGCGCGCACGATTCGCTTGCCATACAATATGCACCATCGCCCAGTTTTCCTACAACCAAAGGTCTAAAACCGCAGGGGTCACAGGCGCCAATCAACTCATTATCCGTTGCTAAAATATAGGTAAATCCACCTTTTACCTGCAAAAGTGCGTCTTTTACCTGCTCGTGAAACGAGCTTTTTGAACTATGACGAATAAGATGCATTAAAATCTCTGAGTCGCTGGTAGAGTTAAAAATAGCTCCTTGGTCTTCAAGACGTTTTCGCAGTGTTATGCTGTTTACAAGATTGCCATTATGCGCAAGCGCTACATTTATATCCGAAAATCTGAATACAAATGGCTGAATATTATTAATTGACGCATCGCCACAAGTTGAATAACGAACATGTCCTAATGCAATATCGCCTGGAAGCTCAGAAAAATCCTTACGTTGGCAAAAAACTTCACTTACTAAACCAAGACCACGTTTTTGATAAACACGCGGCTGTGCCGCTCCATCTTTACCGAGGTGAGTAAAACTTACAATACCTGCGCCTTCCTGACCTCTATGCTGCAATGCAATAAGTCCAAAGAAACTCAAAAGGCTTGCATCACAGTGATGGTACACACCAATGAGACCGCACTCTTCATGCGGCTCATCACGAGCAATGTCTTGATAATCGCAGCTTACAAGTTCGCCTGCCTGCGCGTCATATTCATGCATAAAAGTTGTTTCGGTCATATGATCTCCTGCTCCTACATGTGACGCGAAATAGTTGTTTCCCAGCAGCACTTAAGCTCGTCTATGCAAACACTCAACTGCTCATCCAATGTTGTAATACGTAGCTCTGCTTCTTCGGTTACATAGCCTACCTGCTTAAATTGAGCTCCATAAGCCTGCTCAAAGACAGAGCGCTTATCTGCAGGAACGCTTAAAACAAAACGCGATTGTGTTTCGGCAAATATGCACGGCGTATGCATATCAAGCGCAACCGTAGCTCCAACGCCATGCTCAAAGCAGCACTCGCTTAAAGCAACTGCCAGTCCACCTTCGCTCACGTCGGTACATGCGGAAACAAAGCCATCTTTAATTGCATGCAAAATGAGCTCTTGATTGTGCATTTCCGCCTCAAGATCAAAGGCAAAAAGCTTTCCGCTTACACGTCCGCACTCAAGATTTTGCAGCTCAGATCCGTTAAAGTCGGCGTGCGTTGCGCCAAGCGTATAAATTACATCACCAGCTGTTTTGAAATGAGAAGAAGTAATATGCGATAAATCTTCGATCAAGCCCACCATACCAATCATAGGAGTTGGCATAATAGCGTGGCCATTTGTCTCGTTATTAAGCGATACATTTCCCGAAACAACAGGCGTTTTAAGAGCAGAGCAAGCATCACCAATGCCACGTGCGCTTTCTTTAATTTCGTAGAATATCTCGGGGTCTTTTGGATTTCCAAAGTTTAGACAATCTGTAATTGCCAAAGGTTGAGCACCCGTTGCCACTAAATTGCGCGCAGCTTCGCAAACAGCAATTTGACCTCCCACAAAAGGATCAAGATAGATATAGCGCGCGTTACAATCGGTGGTAGCGGCAAGTGCTTTATTAGTCCCACGAACACGAATAACCGCAGCTGATGAGCCTGGCCCCACAACCGTAGACGTACGCACCATGGTATCGTAGGTTTCGTATACACGCTTTTTAGAAGCAATGGTAGGAGTCGCCAACAGATTCTTAAGCGTCTGAATTGCATCGGTAAAGCAAGGCGTATACTGCTCTTGGAGCGCCTGCGCAATACGCTGAGGCTCACGCGACTCATTTTCATATACGGGTGCATCTTCACTTAATGCATCAACAGGAATATCAGCAACCAGCTTGCCCTTGTGATACAGCTTATATTGGTGTCCTTCGCAAACTTCACCAATTTTTACCGCATCCAAGCTGTACTTTTTACAAATCTGAATAATTTTATCTTCATGGCCTTTTGCAACACATAAAAGCATGCGTTCCTGCGATTCGGAGAGCATCATTTCGTATGGTGTCATATATGTTTCACGCTGAGGAACAAAATCGAGATTGAGTTCCATGCCCATATGCGCTTTTGAAGCCATTTCCGAACTAGAAGAAACAAGGCCGGCTGCGCCCATGTCTTGAATTCCTACCAACTCATCAGGACAAGTTGTAATGATATCTAAGCACGCTTCCAAAAGGAGCTTTTCCATAAAAGGATCTCCTACTTGAACAGCAGAACGCTTAGACTTTTTAGTGGTATCAAATTCCTCACTTGCAAACGTTGCACCGTGAATTCCGTCACGACCAGTTTTTGCGCCTACATAAATGATAGAATTTCCAGCTCCAGCTGCACGACCAAGCTTTAAGTCGCACGTTTTCATCAGACCAACGCACATAACGTTAACCAGCGGATTTCCCTGATATGATTCATCAAAAGCAATTTCGCCGCCAACGGTTGGTATACCAATACAATTGCCATACCCCGAAATACCATGAATAATTTCTTTGAACAAATATTCCGTACGAGCGTTATCAAGCGAGGAAAACCTAAGCGAATCCAAAACGGCAATGGGGCGCGCACCCATACTAAAAATATCGCGCAAAATACCGCCTACGCCAGTAGCTGCTCCTTCATAAGGCTCAACTGCAGACGGGTGATTGTGACTCTCGGCCTTAAATACCACAGCCAATCCATCACCAATGTCAACAACACCTGCACCTTCACCTGGTCCTTGAATTACACGAGGGCCTTTTGTGGGAAACTTACGCAATACTGGTTTTGTATTCTTATATGAACAGTGTTCGCTCCACATAACGGCAAATAAACCGCATTCCGTATAATTAGGTAATCTACCTAAAATCTTGCACGCATGATCGTATTCTTCTTCGGACATCGCCCAATCTTTATATATTTTTGTTTGACGAATTTCTTCACACGTAGGCTCTTTACCATAGGAACTCATGCATGTACCTCGTCTTTCTTAAATGCTGCAACCATTGATTTAAATACACAAAGACCGTCTTTGCCGCCTAAAAGCTCCTCAACAGCACGCTCGGGGTGAGGCATCATGCCAATTACGTTGCCACGCTCATTGGTGATACCTGCTATATTTGCAACGGAGCCATTAGGATTTTCGCCTTCGTAGGTAAAAATTATTTGATTGTGAGCGCGCATAGATGCAAGCGTTTGCTCGTCGCAATAATAATTACCCTCACCATGAGCAATGGGAAGCGTGATAATTTGATCCTTCTTAAATGCCGAGGAAAATGCACTTGTATTGTTGACCACTCTTAATTTTTGCCACTTACAAACAAAATGTAAGTTAGTGTTGCGCAAAAATGCACCAGGCAAAAAGCCTGCCTCAACAAGAATCTGAAAACCGTTGCAAGTTCCTAAAACAAGTTTTCCTTCTTCAACAAAGCGCTTAACTTCTGACATGATGGGTGCAAAACGAGCAATTGCGCCGCTTCGTAGATAGTCGCCGTACGAAAAACCTCCCGGCAACATAACCGCATCAAATCCTTCAAGTGAAGTTTGTGAAGCAGGTACGTATTGTGCTTCTTCGCCCAAAATATCACGGAGCGCGCAAAGCATATCCATATCGCAGTTAGACCCTAAAAATTGAATAACGGCAAATTTCATACCCGCTCCTTTAGTGTGTATCCGCAGCTGAGAAATTGTTTTGCGTGCATTTTGTATCAGCAATTAACGTTGTTTCTCCAGTTGCGCTGTCACGATGCCAAATGGTATACACAAAGCTTTCGGTGTTAACGTTTGCAAGCAATTTGTCGGCAATTTCTTCAACAACATTCACTGGATGTTCTTCGGTATCGTCAAGTGTCATCTCAAAATATTTTCCCTGACGCACGCTTTCTACCGAAACATAATTCATCTGATGTACAGCCTTTTTAATTGCCTGACCTTGAGGATCTAAAATGGACTCTTTATAACTTACATAAATTTCTACGTTATACATCAAACAACCTATCTCTTAGTTGGGTTTAAGACAAAGCAGAACAAAGACGCTCGTAAACTGCTTTATAGAAGGGAATCATATCTTCGTTGGAATTTCTAAAAATATCTTTATCAAAGCTCTCGTGCGTGTGTACATCCCAAAGTCTGCAGTTATCGGGAGAAAACTCATCTCCTAATACAACTTCTCCATCGGCATTTGTACCAAATTCGAGCTTAAAATCAACCAATATTAAACCAGCACGCTTAAAAAGTTCTGAGAGCAGTGTATTCACTTCTAGGGTAAGACGTTTAATTTCTTGCAGCTGAGCAGGGGTCGCCAAGTGCATAAACATCAAATTATCGTCTGTTAACAGCGGGTCATGTAAGTCGTCAGATTTATAGTAAAACTCAATCATGCCGCCCTTAAACTCGGTGCCTTTTTCAATACCAAGACGTCGAACGATGCTTCCAGCTGCGAGGTTTCTTAACACAACTTCAAGCTCAAACATATCAAGTTTTTCAACAAGCTCTTCTGTATCGGAAATAATCTCTTTGAGATGGGTTTTAATGCCGTGATCAGACAAATATGCAAAAATAAGACGCGTAATTTTTTGATTGAGCTCACCCTTACCAGCTATTTGCTCTTTTTTAGCACCATCACCTGCAGTTGCCTGATCTTTATAGACCATCCAAAGCAGACGAGGGTCATCGGTTTCGTACATATCTTTTGCTTTTCCCACATAAGATAGTTTCCCCTTTTGCATGTACAATCCTTTCTCGCTGTACGTTTTGTCTTACCTACTAACCATCTACATGTACCATCTTTACCAGCAGTAACCTATGGCTACACATTATCTTTTGTCCAAATACCGCATTCATCGAACGCTTTAAGCTGTAGCGTAGTGTCTTTGCACAATGCGGTAACGTGCCCCATTTTGCGTGCATAACGAGCCTCGCCCTTGCCATACAGGTGATAATGCCAGTTAGCGTGCTCATTCATACTGTTATAGGTGCCTTCAACGTGCTGACCAAGAACGTTCATCATAACAGCAGGTGAAAGCAGATGTGGCTGGGCTATATGCATGCCACAGATGGCTCGTATGTGTAGATCAAATTGCGAAAAATCGCAGGCTTCAATGGTGTAATGACCAGAATTATGCGGCCTGGGTGCAAGTTCGTTTATCATGATGGAGCCATCGTGTAATACAAACATCTCAACGCCTAAATCACCAACAAGATGCGCTGCATGGGCAATTTTGAGCGCTTCAGCACGTGCACGCTCGCGAATAGGTTCTGAAATACGCGCTGGTACCACAGAGGCATGCAGAATATTGTGTTTATGAATATTCTCGGACGGCTCAAAAAGTGCCATGGTGCCAAATGTATCGCCACACACCATAACCGAAATTTCGCACACAAAATCAATCCACGCTTCTAACAAACATACCTGTTGCTCAATAAGCTTATGAGCTGCGTCTATATCATCTTTCGATCTAATGACTACCTGACCTTTACCGTCATATCCAAAACGAGATGTTTTAAGGACACACGGCATGCCCAAGCGCTCAATCCCCTCCTTCAAATCTTGCGGAGTAGCAACACGCGCATGAGGAGCAACTATGGTATGCGCGTCCAACAAAAAACGCCTCTCATCGAGGCGGTTCTGGCTTGCGCGTAGCAGTTTTGTTCCCTGAGGCAGATAGAGTGCTCCCTCGTGTTGCAAGGTGTCAAGCACACCAGTGTCAACATTTTCAAACTCATAGGTAATAACATCACATGCTTGGGCAAATGAACGTAGTGCTTCCACATCGCTATACTCATTTTGATAGTGAAAATCGCTTACCTGAGCTGCAGAGCAATTTTTTAGCGGATCAAGAATACCTACGCGATAGCCCATTTCTTTTGCAGATTGAGCAAGCATTTGACCAAGTTGACCGCCGCCTATGATTCCAATGGTTTGACCAGGAAGAATTTGTTTAGCAGGCGATGAGACTGTATCTATTGTGTTAGTCAAGATTCTCACTCATTTCACGCGCAGATAAATTAAGCTCGTGCCTATAGGCAGCGAGCTTTTCTGCAAGTTGATGATCTGTAATTGAAAGAATTTGCGCAGCAAGAAGTCCTGCATTTTTTGCACCAGCCGCGCCAATTGCAAGCGTTGCAACCGGAATCCCTGCTGGCATTTGCACAATTGACAGCAATGAATCCATGCCGTGGAGTGCATGAGTTTGCACAGGAACGCCCAAAACAGGAAGTGTTGTTTGAGCTGCAATCATCCCTGGTAAATGTGCGCTTCCTCCAGCGCCTGCAATAATAACCTTAATTCCATTTTTGCGGGCTGCAACTGCAAATTCACGCATTTCAAGCGGCATGCGATGTGCAGAAATTACTTGCTTGGAATAAGGGATATTAAAATCTTCCAGAATTTGGCAACTTAACTTCATGGTTTCCCAATCGGACTTACTGCCCATAACCACCGCAACGCAAGGCTGCGCGCCTGCGTTAGTTGCCGAAACAAACGATGCTTTAGTTTTGTCGCGAGACAAAACACGTACATCCGACATACCAGAACTTCCTTTCTGAACGTACCAAATGAAACGCTTTATAAAAGGTATAGCTCTGTAAAACATGATACCTACGTGCGCTTATGCACACAACGAGGCGAAAGCGCGCCCGACTCATGTCCTACATTCACAATATAACGAGTTTTACGTACGTTTAGAATGCATGAAACATACAGTTAATAGTTAGGATATCTATAACAATAAATCTACACATACGCGCTCTTGCAATATTTTGTACAATAGCGATAGGCACAAATCGCACGGAGCTTTTGTGAACTCTTAAAATAAAACCGCAGGCCAGCTCAAGTACGCCACACCGTAAAGCGAGAAAATCATGGTAGACAAACGACTTTTAGCATTAGTTCCACAAGCAAAAAAAGAAATTGCAAAAACGGTAGCAGCACAATATATGGGTCTTATTGCTACCATCTGCTTTTCGGCCACACTAGCATACGTCCTAGCAGCTATGCTTGCGCACACAAGCATCGCTGTATATGCTTGCTTAGGTGTTTGCGCGGTGGCGATCATATTAAAATGTGCTTCATCATACGCAACAGAGCTTTATTCATTTAACGCGGCTCGCGACATTAAGCTTGTCTTAAGATCAAAGATTTATGAAAAACTTGCTCGCTTAGACGTAGCGTCAGCACAAAATATTTCAACAGCAGAACTGATACAAACTACCGTAGAAGGAACTGAGCAACTAGAGATATATTTTGGCAAATTTTTGCCGCAACTTGTGTATGCATGTTTAGCACCTCTTACGTTATTTGTGGTACTGGCGTTTGTAAACATAGTTGCAGCAGCCGCGCTTTTAGTATTTGTGCCTCTTATACCTGCAATTATTATGGTTATTCAATCAATTGCAAAACGCGTTATGGGCGCATACTGGAAATCCTATACAAATTTAGGCGATGTTTTTCTCGAAAATTTACAAGGTTTAGTAACGCTTAAAATATACAATGCCGACAAAGCACGTCATGAAACCATGAACGAACAAGCGCAGGATTTTCGGCGTGCAACCATGCGCCTGCTTAAAATGCAGCTGAATTCAATTATGGTGATGGATGTGGCAGCATTTGGAGGAGCTGTCGCTGGCATGAGCGTGGCATTTTTCCAACTTTTAAACGGGTCGCTTGACGTATTTGGATTTTTGCTTATCGTCCTATTATCTGCAGAGTTCTTTATACCCATGCGCACGCTGGGCTCATATTTTCATATTGCCATGAACGGTATGAGTGCAAGCAACAAAATATTTACGTTTTTGAATACGCCCGAAACAAAGCGCGGAATACACGATTTACCTGTGTTTGCGCAAAAATCACCTATGAATGGCGCATGCACCATTACATTTGATCACGTAAGTTTTGCATACCCTTTGCAGAACAATGCCAACAATGAAGCACCTGTAAACGTTTTACATGATGTATCGTTTACGCTTCCAACTCATGGAATGAGCGCCTTTGTTGGTGCAAGTGGAAGCGGAAAATCAACTATCGCACATCTTATTGCAGGTGCATACCCTCATTTTTCCGGCAGCATCATGCTCAATGGCCGTTCTATCAATGATATAAACACAAACGCTTTATCGCGCGCAATAACCACCGTCTCGGCGGAGAATTATATATTTAGCGGCACGATACGAGAAATGTTGTTGTTAGCAGATAGAAGTGCCTCTGACGAGCTGCTCTGGCATGTGCTCAAACAGGCGCGCATTGCTGATTTTGTCCAATCACACGGCGGACTTGAAATGCATGTAGAAACGCAAGGGGCCAATCTTTCTGGTGGTCAAAAGCAGCGTTTGTGCTTTGCACGTGCACTTTTGCATAACAGCGCATACTACATTTTTGATGAAGCAACCAACAGCATAGATGTTGAATCAGAAGAACACCTCAATCACGCTATACAAGAACTTGCAACTACCAAGGGCGTGTTGGTTATTTCGCATCGATTGGTAAATGTTGTACCTGCTGACTGCATTTATGTACTAGATAAAGGCAAACTGGTAGGAAAAGGTACTCATACTGAATTGTTGGCTCATTGCTTGGCATATCAAACAATGTGGAAAACTCAACAAAAACTTGAACAAATTCGACAAGGAGAGCTGGCATAATGAGCGTGCAACAACATACAACAAATCCATCGCCTATACACCAGCGCAAACGCACAGCACTTTCATGCATACCTGCCATGTTAAAGCTTATACATTCATTTATAGGCGTGGTTGCAGCAGCAACCGTATGCGGTATTCTTGGATTTTTGTGCGCTATTTTTATCCCTGTAGGCGCCCTTATTGGTTTGGGGATGGCGCTTCACCTTCCAAGCTCTAGCTTTGGGGTGTACTCGACGCAGACATCGCTTGCGTTAATTATTGCCATACTTATAGGCCTTGCACTCATGCGCGGAGCACTGCGTTATCTTGAACAACTTTGTAACCACTACATAGCTTTTAAGCTGCTTGCCGATATTCGTGACAAAGTTTTTGGCAAAATGAGAGAGCTTACTCCTGCTAAATTAAGTTCTTCTGATGCTGGCAATCTTATTTCACTTATTACCTCTGACGTTGAGTTGCTTGAGGTGTTCTACGCGCACACCATATCTCCGATTTTCATTGCTCTTATCGTGAGCACAATCATGACCATACTTTTAGCTTGTATTCATCCCCTTTGTGGATTGGTTGCGTTAATTTCCTACGCCGTAACTGGTATTTTGTTACCTCTGTGGACATACAGACGCATGGGCAGCCTTGGAAAGCAGCTTCGTTCAAAAACTGCCACATTAAGCAACTGCGTGCTCGAAAATATACAGGGAGTTCGTGTTGCACGTCAGTTTTTAGCCAGGGACGTTAGAAAAGAGCACATGATACAAAAATCACATGAGCTCCTCCAAGTTCAAAAGATTACAGCTGCTCAAACGGGGTGTGGCACATCATTGGCTCATGCAGTAGTTATGTTGTGTAGTTTGTCTCAACTTGCCTTAACATACGCACTGGTAACTCATGAAATCATTCTGCCCCTTGACGGCATAATTGCCACAGGCATGTTATTTTCTTCTTTTGGACCCGTGCTCGCATTGGCGAAGCTTGGTTCAACATTACAAGGCACTCTTGCCGCTGGAGAACGTGTGTTGTCGTTGCTGGACGAGGCGCCCTTAGTGCACCAGGTTGTAAATGGATCTTGTGTTTCGTGCGACAATGCAGCCGCTGAACATGTGAGTTTTTCGTATACGCACACGAGCGAGCATCAAAATCCGGTTTTAGAGGACATATCCTGCGATATACCACAGGGATCCATTGTGGGCATAACAGGAGCAAGTGGCTCGGGAAAATCAACATTATGCAGGCTTTTAATGCGATTTTGGGATGTATCAAAAGGTATTATCACTATTTCCCAAGCGCCCATCCAAGATATTACAACAACAAGCTTACGTTCTGGACAGGCGCTTGTTGAGCAAGATACGTATCTTTTTCGTGAAAGTATAAAAGACAACATTAGACTTGCGCGTCCAACAGCAAGCTTTGATGAAATTGTTCATGCTTGTAAACAAGCTTCATTGCACGATTTTATTATGAGCTTGCCTCACGGATATGAAACGGTATTAACCCAAGGCTCAAGCTCACTATCAGGTGGGCAGCGTCAACGCATAGGTGTTGCCCGTGCATTCTTACATCAAGGCTCAATGTTGCTGCTTGACGAACCTACCAGCAATTTGGACGCGCTTAATGAAGCACACATCCTTAGAAGTATTAATCAAATTAAAAGAAAACGAACAGTTGTACTTATTTCGCACAGAACGTCTACGCTTAACTGCGCAGATAAGATCTATCATGTTGAGAGTGGAAGGCTTGTATAACGAGCAACAAACAAACTATTGCGCAGGCACAAGCATAAAGCGTGTTCCTCGCCCAATAAGATCAATAAGCTCTACATAATGCTCGTCTACGCGCCCAATAACATTCACGCGCGCATCAGCTGGAAAATCGTTACGCAAAAGTTCAATTTCACCCTGATAGCGCATAAAATGTTTGTTATCCATCGTGATACAACCACGCTTGCGAAAAGTTGTACAAAGGGGCTCAATACAGTGCAAACCATTTGATTGATCCGAGGCATACCGGCGCGATTCTTCAAAACGCACAAGCCAGGAAGGACTATCCTTTCTGCAGGTAAAAATCTTACGATACAAATATTCATAACCTGAGCGAAGCTTAGCTGGTATCACAAGCATATCTTGTTGTATAAAGGTATCTATCAGCGCTTGTTCATGAGAAGAGATTTCGGGATCAGCGCAAAAAACCTCGTCAACCGCATAGCGTATATTCATTTGAGCAAAAGACACATACGGCGAAAGCGTACGCTGATGCTCAAGCGTGGGCAAGCCTTCTCGAAGCGGAATGCGCTTAACTTTATCCGCTGGGATAAACGCCATAATATGCATACCCAAACGTTTTAAGGTGTCATTGCACTCATTAAAAAACGCACTATCCAAGCCAGTTAGCGGACGCGGATAAAAATTGTGCATTGCATATACCAAAGGATTTGACGAAGTTTGAGCAGATTGCACAATCAATTGCGCGTCATCAGGGCATATGGTAGAAGCATTTACAACGATAGGCATCGTTTTGGCCAAATCGGCAATTTCTTGTGGAGTTAACCCATCGTCGATACGCAAGGCCCACAAGCCCAGTGTTTGCTTTAACTCAAGAAAAGAGCTCATCTTAAAAATTTCAAGCGTTTTTGGGGAAACATCTGCAAGAATGCGCGCGTGTTTTGAACAGAGCAAAGCGCATAAATCTTTAACTTGCTGCGTATACGATGAGCAAAATTCTTCTTCTATATGGAGTGAGATAAATACACAAACACCACCTGCCGCACAAAGAGCGGCAGGCAGTTTTTTGGTTTTATTATATTCGGTTAAAGAAATCGCACATCCAAGTGGATTTTTATGCATTTGCGGCTTCCTCATTCTTTACCATAATATTTGTAATTACAAATCCCATGATATAAGAAACAACCAAACCAGCACCATAAGTTAAGACCGAAGCAATGGCACCACCTTCACCCGCGGTCATAACAAACAACGCAAGCAAGCCAGAAGGACCCCAAGTTGTGGCCGCAACGCCCAAAGCCATAACAAGCGCGCCACCAAAACCTGCACCAAGACCTGCAGAAATGAAAGGACGACCCATAGGTAAGGTAACGCCATAGATTAAAGGCTCGCCAATTCCTAAGAAACCAGCAGGTAAAGCACCTTTAATTACGTTGCAGATACGTTTATTGCCACCGCGCTTTGCTTTAAGATAAATTGCAATTGCGGCACCAACCTGACCAGCACCAGCCATAGCAAGCGCAGGATACAAAGTAACATAGCCAAATTGTTCAAGCTGAATAGAGTAAATGGCAACGAGACCGTGATGCATACCCATAGCAACCAAAGGAAGGAACAGGGCAGTTGAAATATAACCAGCAATAATGCGTACAACAATTGACGAGCTCATGCAAAGTTGTTGTAATCCCATGCAAATACCCGAAGAAATAAATCCGCATAAAGGCATAACAACAAAAATATAAGGGATCAAGGTAACAATCAGCGTTAAAACTGGAGTAAATACGATATCCAAAGAATCGGGCATTTTAGCGCGAATAGCCTTTTCGATTTTAACAAGCAGAAATACGCCCAAAACAGCAGCCAATACACCACCGCGACCAGAGCGCAAAATGGCATCCAACGGCTGAGCCTTATTAAACAAACCAACAACAGCAGAGATGTCGTTAATTGCTGGAAGACCAGTAATCATACCCAGCATACCACCTAAAATTGGAGTTCCTCCAAATTTTTCAGCAGCACGATAGCCTACCCATGCTGTTAGAAAAGCCAAAAATGACGTGTTAATAAGTCCTAAGAATGGAATCAACACCGAAAAGAACATGTCCGATTTCCATCCAGGGTTAAGCTGCTGAATAAGAGACGAAAGACCAGCACACAAACCAGCGGCAATAACACCCGGAATAAGAGGAACAAAAATTTCGCCAAAAGTTTTAAGGATCAATCTTATGCGAGAGTCACTTTGCTGCGACTTAACAGCTTTTTTGTTGGCTTTCCAGTCGTTATCACAAGATAAGCCTTCTTCCGAAGTTGCAATACCCATAGCAGCACAGACATCAGCGCATTTACGGCATTTACCAGGTCCAACCACAATCTCAATATAATTTGTGCGGTCGTGAACAATGCCAAGCACGCCTTCAACATTTTTAAGTGCATCCTCATCTATTTTGGCATCATCTGCAACTTCAACACGTAAACGCGTCTGACAGTTTGTTGCCAAACGTACATTTTCTTTACCTCCCAAATGCACTAATACATTTTGTACCAGTTCCTCATTGGTCATGGCAGCCTCCCTTTCGTGAGCTTTACACTCTTTAATACCCTTATCACCCAATATTGCAAACACTCTATAGTAGGTATGCATAAGCGTTTGCAACTGATCAAGCTATGCTTGCGCAAGAGCTTCTCGAACATGTCCATGCGCACGTGAAAGCTTTTCTTCTGCTTGCGCGCGTGTAAATGAACCCAAAATCATCACGATCGCCAACTTACAGCTGCCTTGTGCTTCTTGAAGAACGCGAGCAGCGGTCTGGCTATCAACACCAGTAGCTTCGGTAACAATGTGATTGGCTCTAACTTTAAGTTTTTCGTTACTTTGTAAAACATCTACCATAAGGTTTTGATATGCTTTTCCAGATAAAATCATAGCTGTGGTAGAAATCATATTGAGCACAAGCTTTTGAGCAGTTCCCGATTTTAGACGCGTTGAGCCTGTAAGAACTTCTGGCCCTACAACTGCCTCAATTGCAACATCAACAAGACGCGAAATTTCACAATCTTTGTTGCAGGTAATTGAAGCTGTAAAACATCCCTGTTGGCGAGCGTACGTAAGACCGCCAATAACGTAGGGAGTACGTCCGCTTGCCGCAAGACCAACAACTATATCGTCCGAGGTAAGATTGCGATTTTTAAGATCTAAAGCACCCAACTCTCGTGAATCTTCGGCGCCTTCTACCGCATCGATAAGAGCCGATTCCCCACCTGCGATAAGGCCGATAACGACATCTTTTGTAACACCAAATGTTGGAGGACACTCAGCTGCATCCAACACACCAAGCCTTCCGCTTGTTCCTGCTCCCATGTAAAAAATGCGATGATGTGAACTTATGGCCGTAGCACCACGTTGCGCAACTAAAGCGATTTTTTTAAGTTCAGGACGAATTGCCTGAGGAACGCGCGCATCTTCTTCGTTCATAATGGACGCGATCTGCAAGGCACTCATTTGATCAAGTTCCATTGTCCGAGGATTACGCGTTTCGGTTGTCATAGTGTCTAACTGTATGTCCACGTCATGCATCCTTTCAAAAAATTATGTGCTGACGTACTTGGCGTAATAAATGATTGTGCGTAATAAGTATTGCGCTCATAAATAGCACCGCACGCCTTCCTTGCTTTAAGTGTATTAAGACTTCACTTTATTTCAAGATTTGCGCGCAAGCGTGAAACTTTATTTCAACTTATGATTTTTCGGACTTTAAATTGTACAGCACCAATAAGGCGTGATACGATTACGATTATAAGAAAGCGCAGGTAATATCCTATGAAAAATATTATAATTCGTTTACGAGAAAATATTGGATTCCTAAACCCTGCAGAAAAAGCTGTGGCTCGATACGTGTTGCAATGCCCTCATGAAAGTAATCGCTTGTCGGTAAAGGCACTTGCTGCACGCTCATTTGTATCTCCGGCTGCAGTGGTTAGAATGTGTAAGTCTATTGGCTTTGAGGGATTTAAAGAATTTAAGACCGAACTTACTCGAGAACTTGCAACCGAAAAGCTTATTCTTCCTCTTGATACCAAAGACATCAAACAAAACGATACGCCCGAAAGCATTATCAAAAAAATTACGCTCAAAAATATTCACTCTCTGTATGATGCGCTGCGTTTAATTGATCCAGAAACTATTGAAAAAGCCGTTAAGCTTTTACAAGCGTGCGACCGCATTTTGTTGTTTGGACTTGGTGCTTCTCTTATTGCAGCCAAGGATGCTAATCTCAAATTTTTGCGCGTAAATAAAACTTGTTTAATTAACGATGACTGGCACCTTCAGCTTATAACAGCGCGTAATAGCACCTCTCGAGACGTAGGAATAGTAATTTCATATTCAGGACAAACAGCAGAAACACTAACATGCGCCGAAATATTAAAGCACAATAATACTCCTATTATTGCGATAACACGTTGTATCGAGTCACCCATTTCAAAACTGGCCGATGTTTTGCTCTATACCACCAGTAATGAATCTCTTTTTAGAAGCGCTGCAATGAGTAGCAGAATTTCGCAGCTCAACATTATTGATATCTTATATACGGCATTTGCGGTAAGCGATTACGAGAAAAACTTTACCTATTTAAGTAAAACACGTATTGTCAAACACATACCAAAGAACGAAAGGGAGGGAGAGCACCATGTTTAATGTGTTTAAACATTTGATTAAAACCAGCTCGTGCAAAAATCCGTTGGAGTACTCACCTGAAGCATCATCTTGTAATGAGCGCGCAGGCGCACAAGCAACACCAGATGTAACACATGACAGCGTTTCTGATAGCACGAACACCGATATTATTGCCTGCTGTTCGGGCAACCTCATTGACGCCACCACGCTTCCCGATCCTGTTTTTGCACAGAAAATGCTAGGCGAAACATGTGCCATCGTCCCTCGTGAAGACACTATTACGGTGTGCTCGCCTTCCGATGGGAGCATATCTGCTTTATTCCCAACGGGGCATGCTTTTGGCATTACGCGCCCCGATGGAGTTGAGATACTTGTTCATATAGGTATCAATACGGTTGAAGCTCATGGTGAGGGTTTGCGCGTTTTGGACGTGCACCAAGGCGATACAGTCAAAGCAGGAAAACCAATGGTAGAAGTTGATGTTAAGAAACTTTCCCAAACGTATAATATGAGTATTATGACTATTATTACCGACGCACAACAGCAGACCATCAGCTTCAAAAAGAGTGGCTCAGTAAATCAAGGAGACTCTATCGTTGCCTAGAAGGGCTGTTTTACACCGTTTGGGTTGGAAACTGATTGGGAGCTGGGCTGTAGGCTGGTTGAAAGCGGTCATTTCAGACTCTGAAACTCTTTTTCACAAGCTCGCATTTTTGTTGCGAGCCATGTTGTTCTTCATATAATGAAAATTGTACATAGCGACATGTCCAATATGTAAAAGTCCTCTCGGTCATCCGCGGGAGGACTTAACACATTTTTCATTTCATATCAAAGGAGGATATGTATGAATACCATGCACTATGTTTCTTTATCAACAATGTTCATTGCAACGATTGGTCTAGGCATTTGTGGCTGTTCTTTGAATGCTCCAGTCTCTCAAACACAACAAGCAAAACAGGCAAATGTCACTCAAGAAGAACTACCACAAGGAACATGGCAAGCCGACATTACGTTTCCTGATTGGCAAAAATCAGTAGATGACACACTTGCGCTTAACAGCATGTATTCTTTTAAAGGTTTCAAAGATCAAGGAGTAATATACGTAGAGCCTTCTGAGGATATTGCGCATTTTGAACTTTTTGTAAACAATAAAAAAATAAGTACAGACGATATAAAAGCTGGCGAAACCAACAAAATTGATATTTCAGATAAAACGATCGACGGAATAAATACCTTACAAATAACTGGAATATCCCCTAATGATAAAAATAGCACCGTTAAAGTACACATACCCTATCCTACCGTTCTCACAGGTTATGCACCAGAAGACGTGGGAATTGAACCATCTGTTTTTGATACTATATCCGACATAGTTACATCTGATATTAACCATGGGTTTACTTCTGCTCAAATGGCAGTAATTAAAGACGGAAAACTCATTTATCAAAACGCATGGGGAAAAACAGACTCATACAACCAAGATGGCACAGCAAACACAACAGCACCAGATGTTACCAATGACACGCTTTATGACTTAGCGTCTAACACCAAAATGTATGCAGTAAATTATGCAATTCAATACTTAGTAACACACGATAAGTTTAACCTTGATTCAAAAATTGTTGATATCATAGGACAAAAGTTTGCCGATGATACAATCAACATCACCTACAAAAAAGGTGAAAATCCAAGCTTAGAGGATAACAAGAAGTGGAAACAAGAACTTACGGTTCGCGATATTTTAAGACACCAAGCCGGTTTTCCTGCAGATCCTCAATATCACAATGATGCTTTTGACCAAAGCGAACAGAAACCAAATCCAGCCGTCACTAACGTACTCTACTCTGGTTCTGACGGAACGTCTGAGACAAAACAAAAGACCCTTGAATCCATTTGCAAAACACCGCTCATGTATAAACCAGGAACAAAAACCGTTTATTCAGATGTTGACTACATGCTGTTAGGGCTTATCGTAGAAAAAACAACTGGTCAAAACCTAAATGATTTTCTCTCAACAATTTTTTGGAAACCAATGGATCTCACGCACATAACATATAATCCTCTTGAACACGGATTTTCACCCGATGATTGTGCAGCAACCGAGCTCAATGGAAATACGCGTGATGGAGCTATTAAATTTAGCGGCGTGCGCACCAAAACATTGCAAGGTCAAGTTCATGATGAAAAAGCATTTTACGCTATGGGTGGTATAAGCGGTCATGCAGGCTTATTTGCAAACGCAACTGATTTAGCAAAACTAGCAAATGTAATGCTCACAGGTGGTTGGGATACTCATAAATTCTTCTCACAAGACACCATTGATACATTTACCGCACCCAAAAAAGAAGACGCTGCAAGTGCAAGGTGGGGTTTAGGTTGGTGGCGAGAAGCAAGCAATAGCCGTGCATGGTATTTTGGCACGCAGTCCAGCTCGAATACCATAGGTCATCAAGGTTGGACAGGAACACTAACCATGATTAATCCCGAACAAAATCTTGTAGTGGTCTTTCTAACTAATAAGATTAATTCACCTGTTACGAATAAAGAAAAGAATCCAAACAGCTTCAACGGTAATAATTATGTAAGCTCTACACTGGGTGTAGTTCCTGAATTATTACAAATGGGCTTTTCAACCAATAAGACAGATTTGCAAAAAACAATGGGCTCATTATTGCCTGAAATGGCGCAAGATAAAAGTAAATTGTTAGCAAAAGCTGAAGAAAAGGAAAGTCTCGATGCGTCACATCCACTTGTCCAAAGTACCTATGCCGTTTATGAAGCCATGGTTGCTCATGTAGAAAAAACAAAAGATAAGGAAGAGCTTGATTTATGCACCAAGACTCTAGAGAACTTAAATACTGATAGAGATTCGGATGAATATCAGGCTTTGAGCGATAGGTTGTCACACCTTAAATAAGCTTGATATATGCAGAAAAACCGCAAAAACTGTGCCCCCTTACAAGATGATTTGTGTAAGGGGGCACATAAAACCATATAAGTTGTTTATAGCTTTTACTCGCCCATAAACGCACAAGTTAACAATTACTTGGTATTTTTACGAGCTTGCTTTTTACGCTTAATGCCAAAAGCGGCGCTCACTACCGCACATGCACCTATTATCTTACGGGGAGAAAAAATGGTCGGGTTGACTGGATTCGAACCAGCGACCTCTCGGTCCCGAACCGAGCGCTCTACCAAGCTGAGCCACAACCCGACAAAACAAAACGCATGATACAGCACGCTAAACAGCTGTACACGCGTGCTTACTGTATCAAAAAACGCGATTTAATCCAAGTGTCTTAGTAGAATATACCCACCAATTCCGCATTTTGGAAGCCTTTTGAGCAATTTCATCACAAATAGCAGAACTTTGAGCAAAGGCAAAAACCGCACTTCCCGAACCCGTCACGCAAGGATGAGAAATGCCTTGCTGCGTGCGCAACCACGCCAAAACTTCGCGAATATCCGCGACGTGTTGGATAACGACCTCAGCTAAGTTATTATACAAAAGATCGTTAAGTGTCAAAACATCGCCCGCACGCAAAGCCTGAATAATCCTATCGGGCGATTGAGGCATAAACGATTGTATTCCTGCCTCTGGATTTAATTCTGGGCGTAACTCTTGGCTTAATACTGGCTGTAACCTTGTCTTAAGCTCTAACCACGGCTCTAGCTCCGCCCTCGACTTTGCCTCCGCCTCGGCCTGAACATATTCATCAAAAAGGCGATATGCAACAGGAGTACTCACTCCTGCCTGAGGACGAACAATAACGCAGGGAATTGAGGGCACATGTTCAAAAGATTCTTGCAGTGTTGCTCCAACACCATTTAAGTACGCAGGAATAGGGTGTAAAAAGAAGGCAACATCTGCACCAATAGATTGCGCCACGCGCACCACGCGCGCGTCAAGGGCATCTATCCCCCAAAATTTGCACAGCAACTTTATAGTGGTTGCTGCGTCTGAACTTGAGCCGCCCAAACCAGCTTGCGCTGGAATATGTTTTTGTATAGTTACGGTATATGCTGGCTGTTTATGAAATGTTTGGCACATAGCTTCAAGCGCGCGAAACGCCGTATTATCCTTCATGGCAACATCGGGCCCTGCATCCATGACAACCGCATTTTGTTGAGCATGCTCGTTATAGCTCAGAGTTACCGTATCCGCCAGCTCAAGTGCAGCCATAACCGAGTCGGCGCGATGATAACCACTTTCACCAACGTTATGCGGATATATTCCTAAGTGAAGATTGATTTTTGCGTAAGCAGGCGCAGCGTCTTGATACGATGCGCCGCAAGTAACCGAATTATTCATACAAAACGATTACAGCGCCTAAAATTCTTCTACAACGCAGTCAAACAGGCGCTCTCCCGTATCGGCGTCAAAAAGCTCAACCGCACCCGTGAGTACATCAACATATTGAAACGATTGGCGCTCAACGCGACCACGACGCTCTTCGGTTTCTACTACAAACAGTGACGGATGAACTCCTACCAGCATGCCCATACGATCGACCACACGCGATCTACCCATATTAGCTCGAACTTTAATGCGCTGCTGTTCAAGTGTTTTTAATTTTTCGCGAATATCCTCAACACGTAGACTAGAAGGTGTTAAACTATCCATACATGCCTCCACTCAATACAGGTAGCGCTTTGGATGTGCTGTTGTCTTAAAGAGTCGCCGTAACAAACTTGCGTTAAGAAAACATACACACGCTAACATTAGGTGTTGCGCGTGCCTAAATAAGTACCAGATAATGGGAATACACAAAGCTCAAAGAACCCAATCACTACATCAGGTTCTTTTTGCTTGTAATCACAGTGCAAACTCGTACATAGCGACACAGCGCAAACTAGTATTATATTCCAGTTTGTGCATTTACGCAAAAAAACCGTAGTATTACTACATAGAGCCTGTATTAACGTTGCTGCTTAGATAGTGCGCGGACACTTACTTAGCGCGGCCTCATCGGCAATTACCACGCAATTATTGTGCAACTGTAAAATAGAGGCAGGACAATTTGGATTGATAGCACCATAGCACATGTTATACACAGCATCGGCTTTATCTTCGCCGCTTGCAATAATCAAAATCATACGAGCATACATAATGGTTTGGATACCCATTGTATATGCTTGACGAGGAACATCTTCCTTATGCTCAAACAAACGGCTGTTTGCGTTAATGGTACTTTCGGTAAGGTCTACACAATGCGTACCACACGAAAAATGATCGTCGGGCTCATTAAAACCAATGTGACCATTACGACCAATACCCAACAACTGTAAATCGGGATAGCCTGCCTTCTTGACCAGCTCGTCATAAGAGCGGCAGGCGCTTTCGGCGTCTAAATTAGAGCCGTCGGGAACATGCGTGTTATTAATATCAATGTTTATGTGGTCAAAGAAATTCTTACGCATAAAATAGTGATAACTTTGCACATCACTGTGAGAAAGACCACGATATTCATCCAAGTTGTACGTAGAAACGCGCGAAAAATCGATGTCGTCCTTTTTGTACCACTGTGCTAGCTGATTATAGGTGCCTATAGGAGTGGTGCCCGTTGCCAAGCCTAAAACACAATTAGGTTTAAGAATGACCTGGGCGGAAATAACATTAGCAGCTTTACGGCTCATATCATTGTAATTGAGCGTACGAATAATCTTCATGAGGTCCTCCATAACCAACGCGCAAATCTGACAAGCAACAAAGGTTTTAACAGCAAAGATCGCGAGCGCCAAAGGCTCAGCAAAACGCCTTGTATATTTTTATTGTCGCGCAAGTAGGTAAAAAATTTAACAACAATGAGTAACTGGTATTAAATTATACAGAAAATCCTTTTTAACTGGTATTTTATTTAATACCAGTTGCGAACGAAAGGCACTTGAGCTGTGAAGATTTCCATAAACACACGTGCGCTTTGATTGCAAAGCACAGCGTGATTGCAGAACGCTCGCACTACAATTGCAAAAAGCACGAACCAGCCAACACGGGCTATTGGAGCTTAAGCGCCAAATCTTCGAGCGCACGACGACGATGAGAAATTGCGTTTTTCTCGTCGGCAGAAAGTTGCGCCATAGATCTATGCGTTTCCTGAGTTGCATCGGGTAAAAAGAGCGGATCATATCCAAAACCTTGCGCGCCAATTTCTTCATGAGCAATATAGCCCAAGCAATTGCCTTCGCCTCTAAAAATTTGTTCAACCGAAGAGTCGCATTCGCGCTTTATGAGCACAATAGAACAGTGAAAATGCGCGCGTCTATGAGCATCGTCTACATCTTTTAAGGCTTCCAATAATTTTTTATTATTAGCTTTATCGTTGCCGTGCTCGCCCGCATAACGCGCAGAATAAATACCAGGTGCACCTGACAGAGCATCTACACATATGCCAGAATCATCGGCAAGCGCATACATACAGCCAACCGCATCAAGGGCATGACGTGCTTTAATAACCGCGTTATCATAAAAAGTAGCGCCGTCTTCAACAGGATCATCAAAAGAGCCCAAGTCGTGAAGCGCCACAAAAGAAAACTGCGGAAGGACATGCTTAAGGATTGCTTCGATCTCGATAACTTTATGGGCATTGCCCGTTGCAACAACAATGGTAGATTTTGGATCAAAGTCAACAACGCTTGCCATACAAGCTCCTTTGCAACAAATTCACAAGGATATATCTTATCCTAACAAAGAATTAACCCGGCAGTGAGCTCGCTAAAAATCAGCACAAGCGCTTAAAAATTGGTAACCGATTTTTGCAGTGCAAATAACTTAGTAAGCGCAGGTTCACTTGCATCAAGCAGTGCGTTAAGATCGTGGCGCGAAAGAGTTGCACGCTCACCAGTACCTTGAATTTCAACAAGTCCACCGTCGTCGCGCATAACAACGTTGAGATCAACATCTGCATTGCTATCTTCGGGATAATCAAGGTCAACCAGCAGTTCCCCATGCACAATGCCCATTGAAATTGCAGCAACTTGCCCCGTAAGTGGACAACGCGAAATCTTGTCGGCTTCAACCATCTTACGGCACGCGTCGTGCAAGGCCACCCACGCGCCCACAATTGACGCAGTGCGTGTACCGCCATCTGCCTGCAGCACGTCGCAATCAATAGTTATGGTGTGCTCGCCTAACTTAGAAAAATCAACAACCGAGCGAAGACTTCTACCAATCAAACGCTCAATCTCCATCGAACGGCCTTTTCTCCCCTTGTATTCGCGCGGTGTTCTTCGTTTTGCCGAAGCGGGCAACATAGCATATTCTGCGCTCACCCATCCCAGGTGAGATAATTTTCGCCAAGCAGGAATCGTGTCTTCGACCGTTGCACTACAAAGCACGCGCGTATCTCCGCAGGTAATAAGGCACGAACCATCGGCATACTTCATAACTTGGCGCTCAAGCGTACAGGGGCGCGCCTCAAAGGCAGATCTTCCATACGAACGCGCGTGTACGCTATTGGATTTTTGCGAAATGGCTTGCGCGTGCGTTTGATCGCGCGCCGCCAAGGGTTTACCCTCTGGCAATGGTGACGTTAAAAAATTATCTGTATTCATATATGCTCACTTTAAAAAAATTGCGGACACCAGTAGTAACTGCGCAAAAACGTGTTTTATTTGTATACAACCACTTTTCTATACATTATTTACTGGCTTTTTTGTATTCATCTAAGAAGTCGCCGAACATCGAGCGGCTCTTTTTAATCTGACGGCCTACACTTTTTGCCGCATTGGTATATTCTTGCGAGCTGCTTACCTCATCAATTTTGTTATTAACTCGTTGGGCAAGCTTTTTACCTGCGTATTTTGCTTCGGCATATTTTTTACCTGCGTCAGCTGCCAACCCTTTAGAAAGTTCGGTTGATATTCCTTGCGTGTTTACGACGACACGTCCCTTTTCACACGACTCATAACCACTAAAAGGAATTTTAATGTGTCCAACTAAGCGCGAGGCAATTTTTCCATCGTCGATAATAAACTCTGAAACAGCACCCGAACTAGCGTTAAGCGTCACGTCGCTAATATGGCCAATCATCTGCTTGTCCTGCGATACAACATCCAT